>JAJYGR010000039.1 GCA_021790655.1 Acidobacteriota bacterium
GACTGGAGGTGATCATCACCCCACCGGCAGCGCCGCTTCCACGCACCGCAAACGACAGGGCCGGCGTCGGTGTCACTCGACTGGCAAGCTGTACCGGGATGCCCGCGGATGCCAATACCTCGGCGACAATCCGCGCGAACCGCTCGGAACCAAATCGCGTGTCATACCCGACGCAGACGCCGCGCTTCGGATCTTCTTCCGCAAGAACGTAATTTGCAATCGCACTTGCCGCGACGCGAACATTGGCAAACGTAAAGTCATCCGCGATGACGCCACGCCAGCCGTCGGTGCCGAATTTCACTGCAAATACAGGGGAGTTGTCTGTGAGTTTCACAGTATGGAATGCATTCGCTTTCAAATGAGTTTGTCTTGCTGTTCCTGCTGAAGACGTTTCACCAGCTTGCCGACATCCTGACACCCGCATCGAGTGGTGATCAGAAGCACATCTTCCGTTTCCACCACGACGAGGTCTTTCACGCCAACGAGCGCCACGTGTTTTGACAGTACATGCACGTAGTTGCCATGGGATTCCAGCAGGCTTTGCGCGGATGCCTCAATCACATTGTCCTCTGCCTGCACATTTTGCCCGCGCATGAGCCGATGATCGTACAACGCGGCCCAGGAGCCAAGATCGTTCCAGCCAAAATCCGCCGGAATGCAGTAAAGATTCGACCGGTTCTCGCCCTTGGCGGAACGCGGCTCCAGCACGGCGTAGTCGATGCTGATGTTCTCGCATTCCGGGTATAGCGCCGCAAAGGTCGAGTCAAATTTCTCCGTGCCAAACGCCGCGGCGATCTGTTCCAGGTACGGAGCAGTCTCCGGCAGATGTTCTCGGAATGCGTTGGCAAAGGTCCGCGCCGTGGCCAGAAATATCCCACTGTTCCAGAAGTAATTCCCAGATGCAACAAATTCTTCGGCGCGCTTCAGGTTGGGCTTCTCTGTAAATCGCCGGACATGGAAGATCTCATCCCTCCGCTTCTGGCCAGTCTCAATATAGCCATAGCCCGTCTCCGGACGACTCGGCGTTACGCCCAGGACAACAATGTTTTCTCGTGCCGTCGCCAACTGGCAACCCGCTTGCAACACCGCCTGAAAACGCTCCGCATCCTGCACCACATGGTCCGCGGGAAATAGTCCCAACACCGCCATCGGCGCTTCAAGCTCCAGCAAAAATGCCGCGAGGCCCGCTGCCGGCGCGGTGTTCCGCGATACCGGCTCTGCCAATATCTGTGCTGTAGGCATGGCTGGCAGTTGCATCGCGACGGTGGGGCGCAACCATTCATTTGTAATGACCCAGCAATGTTCCGCTTCCGCGATAGGAAGCAAGCGGTCGACAGTCTGCTGCAACATGCTGCGCTCGCCATCCAGAGACAACATCTGTTTCGGATGATTGCGCCGACTGCGCGGCCAGAAGCGCGTGCCACTGCCGCCAGCAAGAATAAAAGGTCGAAGGTCTATTCCAAGATCCATGGATATATCAGAAGTACATTCCATCGTAAAGGAGGCCTGAGACTCTGTTGCGATAAATCGTCATTGAGGAATTACCCGAAGAATTTCCATCGGCACTGTCGGAGTCAGGCCCCACTCGGCGATGCAGGCAGGCACAACGGCCAACTCTCCTCGGCGAAGTGGAATCGAGGCCGCATCCGGGGAGTCGAGCGTTCCGCTTCCCTCGGCAATGAAGATCAACTGCACAGTGTTGAAGCCGGATTCCCTTGGTATGCGCAGGGTAAGGTCTTCCGCATCGTTTGCCGCAGTGAGAACGTAACGTTCCACGCGAAAATAATTCGACCGCACCAAGAGCGTTTTATTTCCGTCGGTCCTCGGTTTCACCTTGCCCGCTTCGGTTTGTAGACGAACCGCTTTCATTCCATCTTTCAAATGCAGTTCGCGCGGACGTCCGTAGTCATACAGGCGATAGGTCATGTCGGAGTTTTGCTGCGTCTCCAGCAAAATCACGCCGGGGCCAATCGCATGCACGGTGCCCGCATCGACAAAGATCATATCGCCCTTCTGCACTGGCACCCACTGTAACAAGGCTTCCAGCGTATTGGACTCAATGGCGGACTTCACCTCGTCCTGCGTTGCGCCGGGACGAAGACCCAGCGCAACGGCCGCTCCCGGCTCCGCTTCCAGCGCGTACCAGCACTCCGTTTTGCCATGCGGTTCGCCGTATTCGCGTGCCATGACATCGCCGGGATGCACCTGCACGCTCAACTTTTCCTGCGGGAAAAGAACTTTCATCAGGAGTGGAAATCGTTCTTCCAGGCATGCTTCAGGCCCAACCAGCGCTTCTCCATGCTGCTTGAATACAGCGGAGAATGTTTCTCCAAACAGTGGGCCGCTATCGACGATGCAATCCTCGCCGCTCAGCCAGACTTCGCCGATGGGGTCGCCAACAACTTTGTAGTCATACCAGGGAGCAAGAGAGCGCGCGCCCCAAATGCGGGTGCGAAACCATGGACGCAGACGAAAGGGGGACAGTTTTTCCATAGATCGTTTAGATGATGCCTTATAGCTAACTTTAACCGATCTCGGGCGAGAAAAATTAAACGTCTTCCAGCACAGCCATCGCCGCGTTCCTGCCATTCATTGCTATGACGCTGCCGCCGGGATGCGTGCATGCTCCGCACAGATAGACTCCAGGCATCGGCGTGCGCGGTGAGAGGCGATGACTCCACATATACTGCGGTAGACATTCGCCCTGAAAAATATGGCCTCCGGTCAGACCAACTTTCTTTTCGATGTCCGGCGGTCCGAGCACCTGCGCCTCCAGCACTGCCTCTGGAAGATTGCTGCAAAACCTGCCCAAAGACGCCAGTGCGCGTCTACCCGCTTCCGCGCGATACTCCTCCCAATCGCCTTCCGCAAAGGTGTATGGAACATATTGGGAAAAGATGCTCATTGTGTGCGTGCCCTTTGGCGCTACGCTCGCGTCATGCACACTTTGAAAGTACAGCTCGCACCACAGGTACTCCGGCAAGCGGCCCGCGCGGGCTTCGGCGAAGCTCTTCCGCCATTCCTGCTTGTTTAGCGGGGCATTGATCTGCCCGTAGTGATGGTCTTCCAGCAGGCCGGGGCGCGCGCGGAAATTGGGCAGCTCGCGCAGCAGAACATTCAGTTTCAGCGTGCATCCCTCGATGGGAATCGATTTCACTTTCATCCGCCAACTTTGCTCCGCTGTCTCTCCCAACAGCCGCAAGGTTACGCGCGGATCGGCGTTCGAGATGACCACGCTCGCGGCAATACGTTCTCCGCCTTCCAGCAGCACGCCTTCGCCCGGCACGATCTGCGCCACTGGAACGCCCGTCGCTACGACCGCGCCAGCCTTGCGCGCGGCATCGCACAGATAGAAGGAAACCATGCCCATTCCGCCCTGCACATACCCCCACATGCCTGGCATGTCACCCAATCTTCCGGACGCATGATGAAAGCGGATGGAAGCCGTTCCCTTGTCGAATGGGCTGGCGTTCGTGCCAATGACACCCTGGCCCAGATAGGCGATTTGCAGCCGCTCGTCCGTGAAATAGCGCTCGACAAATTCAGCCATCGACCAGTCCAGCAGCATGGACCGCGCCTCTGCATCCCCGTACAAACGTTCTTCGATCTGCTCTGGCGTTGGGGCTGCGCCAATCCAGACATCTCGACCATCCGCTGGGCGCAGCGCGTCCCGCAGCCGCCGGATCACGTCGTTCATTGCGTGCCAGCCTGCGACATCGTGGGGCGCAAGCTGGCGGATTTCCGATTCACATTTGTCGTCGTCATCCCATAGCTGCACGCTGCTGCCATCTTCAAACGGAACAAACAGGCCGTTGATGGCGGGCGTCCAGCGGAAGCCGCGCTCGCGCAGTCCCAGTTCCTCAATCACCAGCGGATGCAGCAAGCCCGCCAGATACGCGCACGGCGACATGCGCACGCCGGGGAACGGTTCCTCCACCGTACACGCGCCGCCTACACGCTCGCGGCCCTCCAGCGCCAGCACGCGTTTGCCCGCGCGCGCCAGATACGCGGCACACGCCAGTCCGTTGTGGCCCGCGCCGACGATCACAGCGTCCCAGCGGACGGCAGCCAGCTCTTGTATCGGCGCAGGCAGGCCCAACTTGCCGAGGCACTCGACGGTGGTGGAATCTTTCTTCATAACTCGCTCTATTGCTCTGTGGTCGTACTCATTGCAATACGCGAACGGTAGTACATAAATAAGATGCGCGCTGTAACAATCAATACTGCTGTGCCTCCCACGAGCTTGATCTCAAACAGCCAAACGTGTACTTCCGCTGTTGGAATCAGCGCGGTGCCTAGCGCGATGGCGGTCACAGCCAGACCACTGATGGCGCTGGCCCGAACGCCACACTTCCATGCACTTAAAAAGATATAAATAAATGGAATGAAGCCACCCAGAACCATCAAATCTGTGATCGTCTGGTAGGCTGCGCGTGCTGTCTCCCCGAGTTGCGCAACGATCAAAAAGAATGAGGCTAGCAGACCCAAAAACAAGATCGCGACGTATGGTGTGTGCCAGCGCGGATGGATTTTTGCCAGCGCTTTCGGCAAATACGCGTCCGCGCCAACCACAAATGGCAGCCGCGCTCCCACACTGCCCATGACGCTCAACTGTCCCAGCGCCGCCAGCACGATCATGGCGACCGCCAGCAAGATGAGCCAGCGCAGCCCCAGACTGTTCCCCGCCGCAGCGACGACCTGCGTGATTCCATTCAGCGGGCTGACCTTTGCTGGCGGCAAAATGACCAGCAGCGCCAGCGTTCCGACCACATACCACGCAGCCACCAGCGGAGCAGCGATATACGATGAAATTGGAAGATTGCGGCGAGGGTCCCGGATCTCGCCGCCCAGCACGGGCGCGAGTTCCAGACCTGTAATGCCATACGCAATCTGCGACCAGAAATTCACGCGATGTAAATTCCATTTCGGCCAAATATGCATCGGCGTTGCCGTGCCATGACGCAGAAACACGATTGCCGCCAGCACGATCAACATCACTCCCAGGCCGTAACTTGCCAGACCGCCGATATTGTCCAGCCACTTACCGATCCTCAGCCCGACCAGATTGGCTCCGATGGCAATCCACAGCAGCAGCATGGAAGCTGGCAATACGTACCAGCGGTCCTCTGCAAGCTGAGGCGCGAAGGCATAACTCGTCATGCTGGTCACGGCCATAAGAAAACTGGGAAACCAAAACGCCAGCCCGACCCAGTACAGCCAGAAGCAAAGAAACCCGTGCCATTCGCCAAAGCTCGCCTTGGTCCAAACATACAAACCACCTTCTTCCGGATAAATGGCCGATAGTCGCGCGATACAGATAGCAGAAGGAATAAAAAAGAAGACGACGGCCAGAATCCACAGGCTGACCGAGCCTGGGCCGGTGTGGGCCGCAGCCGCAAGCCAGCGTGTGCCGATCAGTCCGGCGATAGAGAACAGAACCAGGTCGCGCAGGCCAAGCTCGCGCCGGAGCGCAGGTTTCCGGTCTGCGCCAAAGTCGCTCTTCTCTCCCACCCCATCGCAGGAATCCGGCATACCGGAACGATAATGGAAGATGCACGTTCAGCCTAGCTTTTAAAAAATGATTTCTGAGATGGCCGATATTCCAGAAATAATCTGTCGCGCAGGAAAGGTAAAGTCAGAGCGTTTTGGACATCGAAATGAAATGTACAGGAACGGTGAAATTCGGAATTCCCTCTGCCGATTCCGTCCCTGTCTCCACGAACCCGCGCTTGCTGTAGTAAGCGCTCAGGTCATCGCGCAGGTGGACGAAACGAAGATCCAGGGCTTGAAAACCTGCGCTGCGACTCTGTCTTTCTACTTCCTGGAGTAGTTGAGAACCTACCCCAGAGCCTTGCAACTCGGGTGCCACCGACAGCATGCCAACATAGGCATGGTCTTTGCGAGGCTCCAGGTAAACGCAGGCACCCACGCTGTCATCATTTTGCATCAGCAGAAATCTTCCTCTGGCAAGCATCGCCTCAATCTGCGCGGCATCGGTGCGCTCGCCGTTTTTGAACGAGCGCTCTATCTGAAACGCATGATTGACCAACTCTGCAATGCGGGCCGCATCCTGGGGCTTCGCTTCACGAAACTTCCAAAGCATCGTCATCAGTCCAGTTTTGCGAAGAAGTCTTTCATCCGCTTGAGTCCTTCATCGACATCGGCGTGAGAAACAGCATACGAAATGCGAATATGCTCGTGTGTGCCAAAAGCCTCACCCGGCACCGTTACTACATGCGCCTCATGCAGCAGACGAGTCGCCATCTCTGTTGTGGTTCGAATCCCACCTTTGCCCAGAAAAGCCGAGACGTTGGGGTACACGTAAAACGCGCCTTGGGGTACAGTGCATGTCACACCGGGAATCTCGCGCAGCCCGCCGAGGACCTGATCGCGCAGTGACAAATAATCATTGCGCATGTCCGCGACGCATTGCTGTGGGCCGGTCAACGCAGCGATGGCGGCCTTCTGCACAACGGCTGCCGTCGAGGAAGTGTTCTGGCTTTGCAGCTTGGACATGGCTTGAATGATCGGTTTCGGCGCCAGCGCAAATCCAGCGCGCCAGCCAGTCATGGCATAGGTCTTCGACAGCGAACCGAGCACAACCAGATGCTCTTTGCAATCCGTAAACGACCCGCCCGAAATCGGAGCGCCGGTGAATTGCAAGTAGGCATAGCACTCGTCCAGCAGCAGGTAGATGCCGCGCGCATGGGCCAGGCGAACGATCTTTTCCAGGTCCGCCGGGGCAATGACCGCTCCCGAGGGGTTCGATGGCGAATTCAAAATAATGGCTTTGGTGCGCGGGGTAATGGCCCTCTCGATTGCAGCGGCGGTAACGCGAAAATTCTCCGCCTCATTGGTTTCGAGATACACCGGCTTGCCACCGGCATACTGGATGATGTCCTTGAAGGAAACCCAGTACGGCACCGGCAGCACCACCTCGTCGCCGTGATCGACCAGCACCTGGATGGCCTGAAACAGCGCCAGCTTGCCGCCGGTGGTGAAGATCGCTTCTTCCGGAGTGTAGTTGGAGCCGAAATCGGCAGCATGGCGCTCCACGATGGCCTTGCGCACTTCAGGAATGCCACTGACCATGGTGTAGCGCGTGAAGTTCGCTTCAATGGCGGCGATGGCGGCGTCTTTAATATGGCGTGGCGTAGCAAAGTGCGGCTCGCCCGCGCCAAAGTCAACCAAATTCGTGCCTTGGGCGCGGAGCTTGGCTGCCTCGGCAGTGACGGCCATGGTGGCGGAAATTTCAATGCGGCTGACGCGATCGGCAAATATTTTCTGGGCGGCGGGAGCTGTCATATACCTAGTTTGGCAGAGATGGCAGCCGAGGCCAAGAGGGTGTTGCAAGGAATTTGAATCGCAGCAGATTCCGCTTATTTTGGACTGCGAGGCAAGTCTCCCGCTGGGTCAATCGAAATGCGTGCCTGCAATCGCTGAATCACCATGGGAGGCACCAGTCCCTCCACTGATCCGCCCAGGCGAAAGACCTCGCGAATCAGGCGCGAACTGACATAAGAATATTTTTCCGCAGGCATCATAAAGACCGTTTCCAGTTGTGGCGCAAGGCGGCGATTCATCAAGGCCATTTGAAATTCGTATTCATAATCGCTGATCGCGCGAATACCGCGCAGAAGCGCCTGCGCCTGCTGCTGGCGGGCAAACTCCACCAACAAGCCGTCAAATGTGCTGACCGAAATGTTGCCAAATTCCCGGGTAGCTTCCGTAATCATCTCCACGCGTTCCCGCACAGGAAACAGCGGCTGCTTTTCCGAATTGTTGAGGATCGCGATGACCAGATGATCGAAAATTTTCGAGCCTCTGGCGATCAGGTCAAGATGACCGTTCGTCAGCGGGTCGAAGGTGCCGGGATAAATTGCGCGGACAGTATTCACGTCAAATGGATTGTAAGGGTCTGGAGGAAGGGGCGCAAACTGCAACTAACTGGCTCGCGGCCTATAACAAATTTGTATCCAACCCCGCGATGAAATGAATGCCAGGGATAGTGAGACGACAAAAGCGCCGATCATTCGTCAGGAAAAGATGGACATTGGCATGTGCAGCGGTGGTCAGATGAATTGCATCCGCAGGAGAAACGTTGTCTTCCGCGCGGATATGAGCGTACAGTTCAGCCGTCTCCGCATCGAAAGGCAGGAGTTCAATTGCCGATGTCTTAAAATGTTCGCGAATAACCTGCTCCACATCGGCAGCCTTTAGCTTGTAAGGACCAACAAGTATCTCTCCGAGAGCAAATGCGCTCGTACAAAGGAGGTCCTTCCTTTGTTCCATCTTGCTGTGGATCTCCTGAATCCTTTGCGCAAATTGGGGATGGTCTTCAAGCCAATACACAAACAACATGGTGTCCCAGTAGACGCGGCTCATCCGCGCTTGGCCTGGCCAGTGGCGCTGTTGCCATAAAAGTTCTGGCGCTCTCCGCGAATGAATGTTTCCCCACCCCCAGGATTTCTAAATGTTTTTTTCCAATGCCCCGAAGCTGATCGAATGTCGATCGTGGGCCGGAGTTAGATTCTTTAGCTTGTGCCTGCTATTAGTACTACTGTGTTACAAGAATCTGCGCAGGCAGCATGGGCATCGTGGCAGAGATCGGGCGAGGTGGGTTGCGATCCGACGGCGCAGGGTAGCAATGGATTGAGGATTATGCCGTTCTGTCTTTACGGGTAGCGCCTCGGGGCGTGTAGTCGGATTGCACGCGGGGTACGTGAATCTGGATATTGGCTCCTTTGGGGTGGCCGCGAGTTGCCTGAGGGGGAAAAAGGCACCGTTCCAGTACCAGGAAGCCATAGGCTGCAATCGACAGGGTTGCATGATGATGAAAACCGCGCCAGTTCC
>JAJYGR010000263.1 GCA_021790655.1 Acidobacteriota bacterium
CCTTGCGTGCGCTCGCGGATTTCGTCCGTAGTCATGGTGCTGTGCGGGCTGAACATCTTGGGCCGGATCTCTGCTGGGATCAGCCAGTGACGGGTGATTGGAACGCCGCCAACATGCATCACATTCTCGCCCAGGCCCTTTTCCCATCGATCGAAATCGATAGTCCCAGGAAAAGGAGTTAGCATTACAAATTGCGCAAAGGTGATGCCCGCTTTCTTTGCCAGCTCCGCCGTTGCGGCAAACGTGTCCGGACGGTCCGTCGGCAGCCCAAAGATGAACGATCCCAGAACGTGGACCCCATGCTCTTTGAACGTCTGTAGCCTCTTGACCAGGTTATCGCCGGAGAGGTTGAAGTCTTTGAACACGGCCTTCAACCCTTCCGCTGTGGCCGACTCGACGCCCACCAGGGCGCCTTTGATGTTGGCTTTGCGCATCGCATCCAAAAACTGCACATCTTCGCCAGCTTCCATGGTGATCTGCGTGAAAAACACCATGTCGCGGGGGAGTTTCGACAGTTTGTCCATCAATTCAAAACGCTCGGAACGGATACCCTCCAGCTCCTCCACTCGCGCCGTATTGCCCTGCTGCTTCGCCAGGCGAAGGTCTTCGAGGCTCACCGGATAGAAATTGTCGTCCGCCAGCGCGATGAAGCGAAAGCCTCGACGGCGCAGGTCGACAATCTCCCGCACCACGACATCGGAGGTACGCGGACGCGGTTTCTGGCCATCCGTGCGCCATACGGAGCAGAACGAACAATGCTTCGGGCAGCCGCGCACCGTCTGCACCGAGGCCCACATATACCGGTCGCGCGGCGCCAGGTCCCAGCGCGCAGGAACAAACTGATCTCCAGAAATACGCCCACCGTCATAAACTTTCTGGGCGGTCCCCGCGAGTATGTCCGCGATCACTTTTCCCCAAATCACATCGCCGTCGCCTTTGACGACGACATGGGCGCCGCCCAACTCCATGGCCTCTTCCGGGTACAGAGTGGCGTGAATGCCTCCATAAACAACCCAGGCGCCGCGTTCCCGCGCCACGCGTCCCAACTCCATGCCGCGCAGGGCATTGCCTGTGTGAATGCCAATCCCCACCACGTCACCGGGCTCGATGCTGTCCGGCTGGAACTGCTCCAGCG
Source organism: Acidobacteriota bacterium (assembly GCA_021790655.1). Lineage (GTDB taxonomy): Bacteria > Acidobacteriota > Terriglobia > Terriglobales > Acidobacteriaceae > JAKAAZ01. The sequence goes on from JAJYGR010000263.1 coordinate 1,136, forward strand.
TTTCATCGGTGATGAGAGGGTCGCCGTATTTCGCGGGGGTAGCTGCGGCCAATACATACAGCCAGCGCGGAGTGATGACTCCGATTCCGAATGAGGAATCGCTAGGGTTGATCAAATGTACGTGCATCTGCGGAAATCTCCTTCTATTGGACCCTCCTTAAGCGAGGAACTGAAGGGATGGTTCGCAGATTGAAATCGTTGCGTCACACCATGGTAGCAGAGCATCCACAACTCTGGAAACGGAGGTCTAGGCCAAAGTGTGGTAGTCATAACAGTGCGAAAATCATCTCTTAACGGTGAAGCCTCACAGCAGTCCTGTTGGATGCTTTCACGGCCTGTATCCGTTGCCCTCATTGTCTCGGTACGGCGGATCCGTTTCCAAACTCAGACAACAAACCGCCGAACCACTGGACAGCGTTGTTTATAACATTATCTGCATGCTCTATGCGTAAAAACCGCGTTGGCGGATCACTCCTGCCACACGATCTATGGCCAGCATATACGCGGCAATCCGGTTATTCACGTCATGCGTTTGTGCGTAATGAACGACGTCCGCGAAGCTCTCTTTCAATATCTCTTCCAGACGCTCGTTCACCATTTCTTCCTTCCAGAAGTAGCCCTGGCGGTCCTGCACCCACTCAAAATACGAAGCTGTCACACCGCCAGCATTTGCCAGAATGTCCGGCACGATAAAGATGCCCTTGTCCGCCAGGATCTCATCCGCCACTGCGGTCGTTGGCCCATTGGCGCCTTCACAAACAATCCGGGCCTGAATTTTCGCAGCGTTGCGACTGGTGATGACGTTCTCCGTCGCTGCGGGAATCAGAATGTCGCAAACGCTGGTAAGCAAGTTGGCGGACTCTATCGCCTCCGCGCCACGAAAACCTACGATGGAGCTGTTGCGTTCACGATATTCAACCAGAGCATGGATGTCGATTCCATTGGCGTTATAGAGTCCACCATCATACTCCGCGATGCCGATGATCTTGCAGCCCATTTCCATCAATAGATGCGCGGCGTTGGAGCCGACATTCCCGAACCCTTGAATGACGACGCGGCATCCTTCCACCGGCATGTTCAGATAGCGTAATGCCTCCACACAAACCACGCGAATGCCGCGGCCTGTCGCTTCGCGGCGTCCCCGCGAGCCACCCATAGTGATCGGCTTGCCCGTCACCACGCTCGTCACTGTCTGACGCATGTGCATGGAGTAGGTGTCCATGATCCATGCCATGGTCTGTTCGTTCGTGTTCACATCCGGAGCGGGAACGTCCTTTTCCGGCCCGATGAACTCCATGATCTCCGCCGTATAACGCCGCGTGATGCGTTCCAGTTCGCCCTGGGACAGCTTTTTGGGATCACAGATGACGCCGCCTTTGGCCCCGCCAAACGGAATGTTCACCACAGCGCACTTCCACGTCATCCAACTTGCCAGGGCGCGGACTTCATCGAGGTTGACGTCCGGCGCGTAACGGATGCCACCTTTCCCAGGCCCACGCGCGACCGAATGATGCACGCGATACCCGGTGAAAAGCTCTACCTTGCCGTTGTCCAATAGGACCGGAAAATGCACGATGATCTCGCGGCTGGGCGAACGCAGCACCTTCCACAGACCCTCATCCAGGTTGAGCTTCCGCGCGGCAAAGTCGAAACGGGCAGCCTGCGCTTCCCATGGGTTCATTTCCTGCTCAAGCGTTACTGTTGTAGTCATAATCTCCCTGTGCCGTTGGAGTGTGTCCACGCAGGAAAGCAATCTCCTGCCTTTGCGGACCGCATTCCGGCCAAACCAATGGAGTATAGGCCGAGAAAAGGAACTTGAGCAAGCTGCGCGTCTTCTCGATTGTTATCTCTGGCCATGATTCGACTGCTGAACGAGCATTTCTGCATACCGGCTGAAGTGCTTATCCGGCCTGTCCGAATGCGAAAGCAGAAGCAAACAGCTTGAGGCGACGTGTTCAAAAATCATGGCAATATAAAATTCCGACTACGCATCCGCGCTCTAACCGTGTACTATGACGTTGATTTATGTCGAGCAAGTCAGCCATCACACCCACGTCCTCCGAGTTCCAGCGTCTAGCGCGCAGCCACGACCTGGTGCCCATTTGTAAGCCTTGGACCGCCGACCTGGAAACCCCAGTCTCGGCCTTTCTGCGCGTGGCTTACGGCGAGCCAGAGGTTTTCCTTCTGGAGTCAGTCGAAGGCGGAGAAAGCGTTGGCCGCTATACGTTTATGGGCATTCGGCCCTATAAAAAAGTCGTTGCTCACGGCCAGCAGATTACCACGCACACGGGCGACCGCATCGAATCCAGCGAGGGCGACATCTTCGAGCTGCTCCGCGACTCGCTCGCCGGGCATACGCCAGCCCGGCTGCCCGGCCTGCCGCCATTTACCGCCGGTGCGGTCGGCTTTTTTTCCTATGACGCCGTGCGGCTGATCGAGCAACTGCCCGAAACCAGCAAAGATGAACTCGGTATGCCGGACGCCTGCCTGATGTTCTTCGACACGGTGCTGGCCTTCGACCACGTCAAGAAGGAAATTCTGCTGGTGGCGACCGCCGATCTGCAACGCTACAAGCCCAGCGTTGCGTATGCCAATGCCGTCCGCAGGTTGCACGACCTGGAACGGCGGCTGGCCAGGCCTCTGCCGCGCCCGGTTCGCCATACCGCGCGGGGCAAGCTGCATCTTAAAGCCCGCACCCGCAAGCAGGACTATCTCGCCGGCGTGCAGCGCATCAAGGACTACATCGCCGCCGGAGATGTCTTCCAGGCCGTACTCTCGCAGCGTTTCGATGTCGAACCGGGCGTCGATCCGTTCTCCATTTATCGCGCGCTGCGCATCGTGAACCCGTCGCCGTATATGTACTTTCTGCGCATGGGTCTGCGTCGGCCCGGAGACACGCATCTGGTCGGATCGTCGCCGGAACTGCTGGTCCGCGTTCATGGCCGCAAGGTGGAATATCGGCCCATCGCAGGCACGCGCTGGCGCGCAGAGGACGAAGAGGAAGATCGCCGCATTGAGGCCGAACTTCGCGCCGACGCAAAAGAGGTGGCCGAGCACATCATGCTGGTCGATCTGGGCCGCAACGATGTGGGTCGTGTCAGCGAATATGGCTCCGTGCAGGTGAAGGACCTGATGTTTGTCGAACGCTATTCGCATGTAATGCACCTGGTCAGCGCGCTGGAAGGCAAGCTGCGCGCCGATCTCTCCGCTGTCGATGCATTCCGCGCCTGCTTCCCTGCTGGAACGCTGACCGGCGCGCCCAAAGTTCGCGCCATGGAGATCATCGAGGAACTAGAGCCAGCGCGACGCGGCATCTACGGCGGCAGTGTCTTCTATGCGGACTTCTCCGGCAACTTCGACTCCTGTATCGCCATCCGCAGCCTGCTGATGCGCGGCAAACAGGGCCATATCCAGGCAGGCGGCGGCATCGTGGCCGACTCTGTCCCGGAGAAGGAATACGAAGAGTCCATCAACAAAGCCAAGGCTGTCGTGCGGGCGATTGAGCGGGCGCGAAACCAGTAAGGGTCCCGAACCCACTCAAGCCAAAACAAGGCTTGAATAGGGCACCCGGCTGGTGTGAGAACGGTGAGTTCGGATGCGATCCGGGGGGTTGTTCGGATGGCGGGAATGAATTCATCCCAGGTCTCAGGAGCGAGATCATTTGCCAAGCTGTGGGCAGCGTCTGGGTACCTGGATTTTCACCCCACTCAAGCCAAAGGAGGGCTTGAATGGGGCACCGGGCAATTTAGAATATTCCAGGGAGGCTTTATGTCAGAGTCAGAAGCTAAGAAAGTTGTCGCTGCGCCGAATCTTCGGGGAGTTGCGTTAGATCACATGACCGTAGCCAGTGCGGAACGCGCTCTACGCAACAAAACTGCAAACTTGTCTGTAACTGGCGCAGCGGCCCGGCTGACCAACGTTACAGCTCCGGTGGCTCAAGAAACACAGCAGCCGCAAGCATCCTCTACAACTGAAGTTCCGGCAGCCGTCCCATCTCGCAAACAGAAATGACACCGGTGGGTGCCGCACCCGAGGTATGGCAGCGAGCGGACAAACTCGCTCTATCGACGTTGTGCATTGCCGTTATAGCCCTTCTCATCGCATGGAGAACCCTCTGGCGCAGCAATCTAAACGCATCTGTCGCAACGGCAAGCTCCCTGATGGCGGATATACAGACTTCACTGAACGAGTACATCGGCTCGATACCCGCTCCTCCGTCCCCGCCGAGCGAGGAGCAGGAAGGCCAGATGACTGAGAAGCTGGAGATTCTGATGAACCGGCTGGAGATGGCCTCTGCAATCTGCGTAGAGAGATCGCTCTTTGGCATATCCAGGACACTGGTTCGGAACTATGTGCTAGACGTACTCACTGTCATTGTTGAGAATAACTATGTTTGCATGGAAGCAGGAAAGCTCCTTAAGGATGAGGCAACATTTAAGTACATTCGATGGTTCATGGAAATTGCGCCCAAAGGAAGTATCACAACTCCATCCGGATGGTATGTACGTTATGAGCCGACCTGTATCGAATGGTTGCGGATGAAGATTGGATGGGCTGCCTGACGACAAAACGCCGGGTGCCCCATTCAAGATTTCTTCTAGCGTGAGTGGGTTCCGTCAGGACACATAGGCGTCAGTGCAAATGCTTTTTCACTCGCGCACCCTTCGCATTTAATAGTATGCTTTATGCATGTTGAGGCGACCATGATCGATCTTCGTGAAGTTCGTTCCGTTACCGAGTTCCAGAGAAATGCGAAAGAGTATGTCGGCAGGCTTAAGGACTCAAAAACTCCGCTGGTGCTGACGGTCAATGGGCGGGCGGAACTTGTCGTGCAGGACGCTGCCAGTTATCAGGAATTGCTCAACCGCCTGGAAGAGCTGGAAATAGTCGCTGCAATTCGTGTGGGCTTGCAAGATGCAAAAGAAGGCCGCGTGCAGCCGGCGAGAAAAGCTCTAAAGAGCCTCGGGACCAAACTTGGAATTCAGCGTTGAGATAACCAAAGCAGCTCTGGCCGATGCTGAGGATTACGTTCAATTTATCAGAGAGGACCGCGGAGACTCCACAGCCGCCGATAAGTGGTGGAATGGCCTGATCGACCAGATTCTTTCGCTGGAAACGCTGCCGCGAAGGTGTTCAATAATTCCGGAACAGAGATACTTTGAACAAGAAATGCGGCATCTCATCTATGCTCCTCATCGAATAATTTTCTCCGTAGATGAAAGCACTGTGACCATATTGCGTATCTATCACGGAGCAAGGAAACCCTTCAACGCCATTGGGTGAAAGAGCTTCCAGGCTATTTTCCGAATCTCAAGGTACTGCGAACTGGCACTTGAAAATGGATTGGCTAGGAATGTCCCTGCCAACCCAGAGACAAGGATGGTTCCGTCCGCATTGAAATGGGCGGAATGGAATTCTCCCTCGGGAAGCTCGTTGAGCCTTTTCCGGGTTTGTCCTCTATCGTCGCTTGTGTAGACGCCTGTGCTCGACGTCATAACTTCTCGATTGGGCGTTGCCGCAACGACCGCTAAGAACTTGGTATTCTGAAACAGCGCACTCCACTCATGATCTTCATCCTCGACAATTACGATTCGTTCACCTACAACCTGGTGCAATATCTCGGCGAGCTTGGCGCGGAGGTACAAGTCGGTCGCAACGACCAGTTTACGGTCGAACAGATAGACGCACTAAAGCCGGAACGCATCGTGCTGTCTCCCGGCCCGTGTACGCCGCAGGAGGCTGGCATCAGCATTCCGCTGGTCCGTCACTTCGCCGGCAAAGTCCCCATCCTTGGAGTGTGTCTTGGCCATCAGGCGATTGGCGCGGCCTTCGGCGGACGCATTGTCCGCGCGCCGCGCTTGATGCACGGCAAGACCAGTGCCGTCGAGCATGACGGGCGCACCATTTTTCGCGGCATCCGCAGCCCCATGACCTGCACCCGCTATCACTCGCTGATCGTGTCGGAAGACGGCCTGCCGGAAGAGCTGCAAATCTCCGCCCGCTCCGAAGGCCTCATCATGGGACTGCGTCATCGCAATTTTCCCATTGAAGGCGTGCAGTTTCACCCAGAGAGCGTCCTGACGGAAGACGGCATGCGTCTGCTCGCAAACTTCCTAAAGCTGGAGTAGCGGATGCCTTCCCTTCGCCAAGCCGCAAGCGCGACCCTGCTGGGCATCTTTGTCCCAGCGATGCTTACTGCGAATGCAGCGGCCCAGGCGACTCCGCAACAAGCCATCGGGTACATCGACGCTACCGCAGCGGCGGAGCAGATTCACGTCTCTGGCGCAGTCACTCTCAACGGATCGAGCACTCTTCTTGGTAATGGCAGCACAGTTACGGCGGGAAAAAAAACATTGCCCATCCATCTGACGCGTGGCGGCGAGTTGGATCTTTGCTCCACCACGACCCTGCATCTCTCGCAGCAAAACAGTCCCGGTGATCCCAACAGTCCGCTGATGTTGGCGCTCGACCATGGCGCTATCGAGGCCCATTACCGCGTGGGGAAAAATTCCGACGTGGTGCTGACGCCGGACCTGCGCATTCTGCTCTCCGGCCCCGGCAAGGCTGAGGTCAGCATTCGAGTGAATGCGCAGGGCGATACCTGCGTGGAGAATCGCGGCGACAACGCGCCCTACCTGCTAGTCAGCGAGCAGATTGGCACCGGAGTCTACCGGGTACAGGCCAACCAGCACGTCATGTTCGAGCATGGCAGCGTGCGCGACGTGGTAGACCAGGAAACGCAGCCATGCGGTTGCCCGGTAACGCCAGTCGTCTCCATTGCCAGCACCGGCGTCCCCACCGGCACGACTGGCAAGCAGGCGGCGAGACCCGGCGAAGCTGTTGCGCCGAAATCCGCGGATGCCAAAGCGACATCCCTCGGTGGCCCCAGTTCCACTCCCGCCGATACGGCATTCCCTCTGGCAGAAAGCGAAGGCTTGGCCGCGCCACCTGGACCGCCGACGAAGCCAGTAGTTGCTCCCGGCGAGATCCACAGCGAAGTGACCAGCACATTGACCTACGTGGGTCCAAAGCAGACGGTGCCTACAGGGACGCCTTCCGGCATGGCCACACCGGAAAGTGCCGCGACCGTCGCGACCGAACCGCTTTTTGGCATCGGGCCGACAACATCCCCCTCTGGCCCCGACATTGCCGAGGCGCTGGCAGGAGAACCCCAGACAAAACCAGCGCATCATCGCACGGGAATTTTCCATAAAATCGGTCATTTCTTCGCCCGCATTTTCGGCTAAGAATCAAATTTAAGAGTCATTCTGAGCGTAGCGAAGAATCCAGACGATGTTGGCGAGGCGGGTGCCCCATCCTTGCGCAGCAAGGGTTGGATTACATATTCGTCAAGGTGAAAGATTTCATTCCCACCCTTCGCAAAAACAAAGGCGCGAAGGATGGGGCACCCGCATCTTCTTCAAGCTACGCTACACTAGATTGTTGGCCTCAAGTTCGGTCTCCGCACTTTGATTCCGCACAAAAATTCACATCGCAGTTAAGGAGCAAGATTTTTTATGGCGATTCCCGCCACGCAAATGCGTCCCGGCATGATCATCAAGCACAACGGTGAGTTGCATTCCGTTTTCAAGGTGGAGCATCGCACCCCTGGCAACCTGCGCGCCTTCATCCAGGCCAAGCTGCGCAACCTGCGCACCGGCGCCATGTACGAGCACCGGTTCCGCTCCCCCGACCCCATTGAGCGCGTG
>JAJYGR010000250.1 GCA_021790655.1 Acidobacteriota bacterium
GGCAGGCTCGGTGGATCGCCCCAGGCTGTCGGCTGCCAGGTTTTCTCGTCGAGCTTTTCTTTGATAAATTTCCCATTCCGCAGGGCGTAGAAGACCCTCCGATCGGCTGGCGTCGCGCAGAACTCTGCATAGTCTTCCGTGAACGTGTCAAACCCACTGGGTGCTGAATCCGATGTTGCAGTCCCATTGCCTACAGGCGACTGGGCCTCTTCGACTGTCTCCGCCACGGCTGGCATGGCGCTGGCTGCTGCTGTGGCGGCGATCAGTTTACAAAAATCTCTCCGACGCATAGGTGCTTCTCCTTAGAGCAGACTCAACTGATATGGCAATCCGAGTGAAGGAACCATTTTGCACGTAGCTGCTACTCACTTATTGAGTCAGGGAATGACGCCCTTCTTCAAAATGATGTTGCCGTATAAGCGCACCTCGCCTGTCATTACCACGCAAAAGGCATGGCGGGCACGTTCATAAAATGCGTTTCGCTCGATACGTAACGGCACACTCGCGTCCGGCTTATACCTCCGCGCAACCTGCATGAAATCCGATTCCACCTCGGGATCTAGCAGGTCGCCGGGAACTGCCTGCATCATGATGAGTGGATCGGCATAGCTGTCCAGGGGAAACAGTGGAAGGATGGCATTCAGCATCGTTACAACCGGCAGACCATCGGCGCGGACGAGGCGCACTGCGGTACTTGCGCCAGGGAAATTTGCGTCAGCGAGGACGATTTCATCTCCGTGCCCCATTTCGCACAGGACCTTGAGTAAATCGGGACTGAGTAATGGTGAGATTCCTTTTAACATTCAGCTAATCTCCTCATCGAAACACACGGCGACTTTATCACATCGACCGGAGACCATCAGAGTACGCTTTGTCTGTCCGCTCGATCGGAAAGCGATTAGTTTGCCAGGGCACTTGGCACATCGACAATCTCGACATGGGGGTCCGAGACAAGCTGAAATTGCAAGAGTACAACCATACGGTCCAGATGCAGGGGATGACGGGGAAAAAAGAATAGTTCGGTCCGCAGAGAATGCGCGAAAAACGGAACTGAGAAGCTATTTGTGCTTCCGAAGAACAGGTTGCCCCACCCCACCTGTGCCTAACTGGATACTGCTTGCATTGCTTCCGCCCAAAGCGTTCGCATTGACGATGATGACGATTGAGGCGGCCGCGAATCCGCCCACTTCGAGCACTTCGCCTAAATGCAACGATGAGAACCGTCCGCCTGTCTGGCGAGGCTGCCGCACATTTGTACCGGTGGTCCGAGTGCTGGAGCTGCTACTGTTCGTTTTTTGAGAAGAGATATTGGTCTGGTGAATGACAGTATCCGCCGTCATGCCCATGTACGTAGCTTCCACTGCAATGACGAGATCTCCTGCGACATCATTGTGAGTGAATCCACGGCCTACTGCCCGACCGAGAGAATCTGTTCTCGTCGTGTAAGTAGTCAGCCCGTTGGCAAAGGTGCCGCTCGCACCGTTATCGCTGCGGACCAGAAAGATGACGACAGCGCCGGCAACCGGTTTGTGGTTCTCATCCTGCACCTGCACGATGGGTTCGCGCGCAGTGCGGTCATGGATATTGTTGAGAGCGTCCTGACCGTCCAGGATGACGATTTGTAACTGCGGTGGCTGTGCGGCCCACCCGATACCGCATTGGCCAAGCAGAAGTAGGAACATCGGGAAACAGATCGCTGCGCGAGATTGGACTGAATATAGTTTCATTGTGCGGTTACCGGCGTTGAGCTTCCAACGGCATTTTGAAGCGTGACTGTGACCGATTGAACATTCGTAGCATTCGTACTGAGGTTGAAGCTTTGGAAGTATGTGAAAGCACTCCCGTACTGGTTAGAGTTGGCCGAGCCGTACCAGGTCTGGAACAACCCGCTAACTGGAACAACGAAAGAGCTCTGCGAAAAGTTCGCGCCCGCTGCTGCGGTGAACTGGAAGACAGCCGTCTGTACTTCGCGCGTGCTGGCGAAGCCTGTGACGTAAACGGTGAGCGTATTCTGGGTGCGCGCCAACCGTAGCTGGGTGATAGTTGGCGCAATTTGTTGCACCTGGATGATGACCGGCAAGATCGTGGCTGGCGTAACGTTCAGGCCGTTGGCAGTCAGTTGCAGAGTTACCGAAATGGAGCCAGCTTCTGTGCCAGCCTGAACAAGTACCGGCGGCACATTGGTGGTGTTCGCAGGGATGTTAAATGTGTATGTGCGCCCACCGTTGGCAAACTGCACGGACGGATCGTCGGGCAAGCCTTGTAGTGGTTGAAATGTCAGCGTCAAAGTGCCGGTCAATGCCTGGGCATAAGGTTGGCCAAGCTGAAAAGTGATCTGCGGCTGGTCCCCGGGGCTGGTGCTTGTCGGTCCGCTCAAAGTTGCTACCGGTTTGGGTAATATGGTAAAAATCTGCGGCGCCGATATAGCGCCAGTCGCCTGATCGTATACCCCGATTTGAAGAGTTCCTGGATTTGCGATGAGGCTTGCTGGAATCACAGCGTTCAGTTGCGTGGCGCTGATAAATTGTGTCGGCAGGAATGTGTCAAGCGCGAGTGCTATAGATGTAGCCGTGAAGCCGCTCCCCGTCAGCATCAAATTCACACTGGGGCCGCCAGCCAGTGCCTGGGTTGGGCTGATGGATGTCAATATCAATGGCACCGCTGGGCTGTTGACAGTAACCGGGACAGCGGCGGATTGCGCCAAGGCGAACGTCGCGTCTCCAGGATAGGCGGCATAGATGCTGTACGCGCCTGGAGCAATGACGGTAGTGGCTGCCGAGGCTGTCAGCGTTCCAGTGGTAAGCAGCAGGCCGTAGCCATTGCCGCCGCTAGTCGCTGATGTGTTATAGCCAACGGCCACGTCTGCGTAGCCGTCATGGTTGAAGTCTCCGATAAGTACGTTGGAAGGCGTCTGGGAAAGAGCATGGATCTGCGGCGCGGCAAAGACGCCAGAGCCGTTGTTCAACAGCACGTTCACATCGTTTCTGATTGCGTCTGAGGTAACAATGTCCGGCGACCCGTCTCCGTTAATGTCCGCAACGGCAATGCCGGCGATGTTGGAACCGTCGTTGAATGCGGCGCCAACCGTAAACGTGCCGGAGCCGCTGTTTGTCAAAACCTGCAATTGGGCCGTACCCGCGATCACGTCCACAGGCGGGTTCAGACCGATAACGATGTCCGGTTTGCCGCCTGCGCTCACATCGGCCACGGCAATGTGCTGGATGTTCCCGTTAGCGACGATATAAGTTTGCAGACCGCCGGGCTGCGCAAACGCAGTTGAATACGCCTCTGTCGCCGTCGCGCCGTGGAGCAGGACCTCCACATCGTTCTGCGCGCTTACCGGACTTGCGGATGCAAAGACCACGTCCGGCAATCCGTCACCGTTCAGATCTGCCAAATGGAACGCCGTCAGACTGGCAATACTACCGACATTGGCAGCGTCCGTTTGCACAAACACAGCCCCACCCTGGTTCAGGAACGTAAGCAGATAGTTGGAATTGGTGATGACAGCAATGTCCGGTTTGCCGTCAGCGTTGATGTCCGCCACCTGCATTGCAATGGGCAGGCCATAGGTGCCGGTGTTAACTTGTACGCTCAACGGTCCTAGAGTAAAGTTTCCATGTCCGTCGTTGAGATATATAAGAACGTCCCCTATGCTGCCGCCGGGTGTGGGAGGCTGCAGGTCCGTATAGCCGATGGCGATATCGGGAAAGCCATCTCCGTTGAAATCCGCGATGGCAACGCCAAACGGAGTCAAATACGTGCTGCCGCCGAGCTGGTAGTACTCGTCGTAAAGCGGATACTGCACAGATTGAAATGGCTGCACACCGTTTCCAGTACCCAGCAGCACATTGAAGGAGTTGCCGCCAGTTGAATTGTAATAGGCGCTATTCACCTCGACAATGTCGGGAATTCCATCTGCGTTCAGGTCGGCGCTCGCGGAAAAACCAGGATTTGCGCCAGGTGTGCTGGCTGTCTGAGATTGCAGTATGCGCGTGCCCGCCGATATCGTGGCAGGCCCGGTCCCGTAGGTGTTCACTCCGTCGGTGAACGCCAGGTTGCCGGTGGGAACGCCGGGGGTCGGGGTAGTGCCGCTGCCATTCGTAATCTGTGAAGTGAATTGCAGAGAACCTGTGCCGCTGATGTAGGGATTTGGCGTTACGTTCAACGCAAGCGAGAGAGGTTGTTTATTGGCCACCTGAATATTGAATGAGGCGTCATCGGCGCCACCCGACTCGGGATACACCGCAGGCTCATTGTCCACTGCCAAGGTCAGGCTGGCGGCGGTAGTCAGGTTTGCAGAGGGAATGACCACCTGGATATGGTTGCCGCTGACATATGTGGTGGTCAGTGGGGTATCTCCCGTGCCGGGTGTGGCGCCCACCTGTAGATATCCCTGAGCAGTCGATACAAAGCTGCCGAAGACATCGACTGTCGTCTGTGCGCTGCCCGGAGCGATGACATAGGGGCTGGCATAGGCGATGGTCGGTCCGGTTACGTAAAACGGCTCCGTATTTGAGTATTGCGTGCTGCAAGCTGTGGCGCCTGCGGCAGGGTTGGAGGAGGGGCCGAGAAAGACATTACTGCTGGAAAGTTGGGTCAGAAATGCGGATGTCCCCCCGTAACTCAACACTGCGGATGAAATGGTGAACTGAATTTGCGTCGTGGAGACGGAAGTTGGCGTAATCGCGGTTCCCTGGGTGTAGTAGCTTATTTGCGATTCCAGGCAGACAGCATCGACGGCGGTGGCAAAGCTGGCGAAGCTGCCAGTGAGTGTGACCTGCACGGATCCGGTCCCGGCTGGCACCGCAGAGGGGGTAACGCTGGTGATGGTGAAGGACACAGCGTTGGCGGGCAATGCCACTGCCATCAGAGCAATGAGCCCGAGCCATTTGCAAGCGCGCTTCATGGCTGGCCCCCCGCGCCGCTACTGGTGGGTGCGGGAACAAATAAAATTCGCGGCCCTTTGGCAGCCGCTTGCATTATCCAGACTGGCCCGGCACCGATCTGTGTCAGTTGTACAGCGGCGCCATCCATAGACTGGACGGTGGTAGGCGTGCAATTGCACTGCGCACTGGCCGGGGGCTGCGCGCCAGTCAAATCGAGTTGCAATACATTGCCTTGCGCGTTGGCCAGCAGTACCCAGTGCCGGTCGGATGTGACCTCCAGGCCGATAGGGTGCGAAATGCCGCTTCCAGTATTCAGCGGGGTCGCAGCAGCCGCGGTGTTGATGCTGGCGATCTGATACACGCTGTTGGCATTGCCATCGGCAACAATGGCGGTGTCGGTGCCTGGGACAAAAGCCGCTCCTCCGAAGGCCGCCAATTTCAGTGGCGACGTCTCTGCCCCCTGCGCGGAGTATGCTTGAATGCTGACAGTGCCATCGCCATTTTGGCTGGCAGTCAGCACTGCTCCGGTGTCGCCGACAGCCGCTCCAACAATAGGTAACTGGGACGAGCTGAAGCCTAGAGGTTGCAATACCGGCTTCTGAGGCAGCCCTGTAATGATCTGGGGCGCGTCGCTGCTGGCTCCGAATACGAGAGCCTCATTGCCGGTACTGCTAATGGCGAGGCTGGTCCATCCGTTCTGGCTGCCCAGCGGACGAGGCGTTCCGGTCGGCAGCAGTGCAAGCGAAAGATTTCCCTTGGCATCCAGCAGTAGCGCGTAGCCCAGCTCCGAAGATGTGACCGTCGTGGTTACGGACGTGTCCGTCAGTGCCGGAGCGCTGAAATAGGCTGAACCAGCGACACCCTCCACTTGCCGCAGCCCGTGTATGGTCCTATCCCAGACGTAGCCCAGCCCGGGCGCGGCCATCTGGCTCTGAGGCGTGGAAGTGGGGCTGGAAGGAACCGGGGCCGGTGAGAAATTGCTGCCGGGCGTGCGTCCGGCGCAGCCGCACAGTAGCAGCAGGATGACCGTAGCTACGCAGGGAGATGGAATCGGCCGGGAGAGCAGAGACACACGTAGAAAATTGTGCATAACTTCGCGGGAACCCTCGTTCGATCCTGTTTCAAGTGCAGCTAATAATGGAGTCCAGAAGAACGTACCGCAATTGCCGCACATTTCTCAAGAAAATTCGCGCGGAAAAAACAGAAATTGCGCGAAACAACTGTGGATTTTCTGGCCGGTGTGCTATAAATCGGAAGATTTTCCCTTTACATGCACCCGAACAATCCAAATAGCCCCGGGGTCCGTATCTGGATGCAGAGAATTTTTTAGACGTTCCCATGCATGTTGTTATGGAGGAAGTGTCTATGTGGCGAGTGAATCGATGGACTGCCATCGGCAGTAAGACGGTTGCTGTATGCTTGGCTGCTGCACTTTTATTTCGTGGCCACGCTGTAGCCAGTGACCCCGCACCCGCCAACCTGATGCAGATCACACTGGAGCGGAAGACAGACAGCGGCGTGAAAACCATAGAGCCACAGCACGTCTTCAATCGAGGAGACACGCTGCATTTTCGCATTCAGCCTGCCTACGATGGCTATCTGTATGTTCTGGATCTGACCACCTCCGGCACGTATGTGCTGCTGTTTCCCCGCGCCGATACCGGCAGGGACAATCATATCGAACATGGTCACAGCTACCTGGTCCCCTCGACAGAAGACGGATGGTTCCAGATCGGCGGCCCAGCCGGACATGAGACGCTTTACTTCGTGATGAGCCCCTCCCCGCTGGCGCCGAATCCGCTGCCGCCTGCTTTGCCTCAAGGCACTCCCCCAGCCAACATCAAGCCGCGTTGTGATGATGCCCTCTTCCGCTCTCGCGGCGAATGTATGGATATTGGGGCCGGGGCGCAGGCAGTTCCGCCGTCTCTCCCCTTGCCAGGACCGGTCGGCGCGCTGGCCAAGGGGGCCTCGCGCGATCTGACGTTTACGCAGAAGGGACAGTCGACGGAGGTTACAGCGGGGAAGACCATTCGCGGACCAGTCGTTTATGAATTTTTGCTGGCGCATAACTGAAAAACCCCTCTCGCGTACACTGAGGGCGTGAATCCTGCGCCTCGATTTGTTCGTATTCGCGGATTCAGGAGAATGCTCATGCAACCTTTGTTTGCATATCGGGCCTTGTACACGGTAGCTTTGTGTGGTTTTCTGTTTGCAGGATCGGTCGGCAGCGGGACGTCACAGCAACCTGCCACGAACCCCTCTGCATCATCCACTGTAAATGCCGGACAACCCCCCCCCGCACAGAACGCACCAGCGACACCCGCGCCGGCGACCCCGGAAAAAGACCAGAACCGCGATCTGGGATTTACCAAAAGTGGCAAGCAGCAGCCCACGCAGGCGGTGCAGATACCGCGCAGTTACGCCCTCATCATCGGCATCGCGCACTATAAAAATCTACCTGCACAGGCGCAACTGGAGTATCCGGACCGCGATGCCGAGTCTATGTACACCGTGCTCATAAGCAGCGAGGGCGGACAGTTTCCGCCAGAGAATGTGCATAAGCTGATCGATGACCAGGCCACGGACGCCAACATCCGGTATCAGTTGGAGACCTGGCTGCCTTCGGTGACCAAAAGCGACGACCGCGTTTTCATCTACTTTGCCGGACACGGATTTATTTCAAACGCGCGTGCCTATCTGGCGCCGTATGACGTGGACCTGAAAAATATTCCCGCCACGTCCTTCCCGATGGACGAACTGGGCCTCGACATTGGCAGCAAGATCCACGGTAAGTGGAAGGTACTCGCCACGGATGCCTGCCACTCCGGCGCAATTACGCCAGAAACAGACCGTGCCGCAGTCAATAGCAGCCTGCTCAACCTGAACAAGTCGCTTTTCTCGATTACCGCCAGCCGCGACCGCGAACAAAGTTACGAAAGCGCTCAGTGGGGCGGAGGTCACGGCATATTTACCTACTACGTGGTCAAGGGGCTGGAGGGCGAGGCGGACACCAACGGCGACGGGGTGGTCAGCGCCGATGAACTGGCCGAATATGTGCATGAAAATGTACGTCAGGCAACGAACGCCGCTCAGAACCCTACATCTGAACGAGGCAGCTTTGACCCCAACATGTTGCTGGCCTACAACCCATCGCACATTACGGCAGCCCCACAGCAGACCCCCAAATTCGGCACGCTTGTCATTGAGAGCAACATGGACGGCACCGAGGTCTTCGTCGATGGCAAGAGCGTTGGAGTGGTCAATAAGTCCGCTGCCTTGCGGCTGCCCGGCCTCGACCCTGGATCGCATACCATCCAGGCGGTGCATATGGGTTATGAACCGGACGGCCCGCGTCAGGAAGAGGTGTATCCCGGGCAGGAAACCACGGTTACAGTGCGCATTCTGATTGCGCGCCATCGCGATCATGCGGCGGTCGAATCCTTCGACCACGGCATCGTGTACTACAACAAGGGCTATCAGCAGAACTACGAAAAGGCGGCGGGTTATTTTGAGCAGGCGCTCAAGGATGACCC
The DNA here is from genome assembly GCA_021790655.1 of Acidobacteriota bacterium. Lineage (GTDB taxonomy): Bacteria > Acidobacteriota > Terriglobia > Terriglobales > Acidobacteriaceae > JAKAAZ01. The sequence continues at coordinate 8,423 of JAJYGR010000250.1, forward strand.
AACCTACAGCACGGCAGCACTCTACGCCGGTCGCGTCTACAACGCGCTCTATCAGGACCAGAAGGCGTTGGCATTTTTCCGCCAGGCAATCGCCATCGATCCGGATTATATGGAGGCACGCTCCAGCTATGCCGCTGCTCTGCTCGATGACGGAGATATGGACGAGGCAGTCCGCCAGTTGAACGTGGTCACACAGCGCGAGCCTGCCAACGGCATGGCCTGGTATCTACAGTCGCAGGCATTTGCCCGTAAGGGGGATTATGCCGACGCTGTTACCAGTGCGCGCCAGGCCATCCAACTGACTCCGAACAACGCCGAGGCCCACTTCTGGCTGGCGGAGGCGCTGCGTCAGCAGCATGGGTGCTCAGAAGCCATCCAGCAATACAACCAATACCTGGCTCTGTCCAACTTCGACAGCGGCGTTGGCGGCAAGCTCGATTACTACATGGCTGGCTATCTGTTCGGCATGGGCAGCAAGAAGCGCGCCGCACAGACCGACATCTGGCGTGAGGTGCGTGGACAGGCATACACCGGCATCTGCGATTGCCAGTGGCTGCAGAAGCAGATGCCTACCGCCGTCCAATCCTGCCAGACGGCTTTGCGCTATACCCCGCGCGACCTGTTCACCAATTACCGGCTGGGTATTCTCTATGCAGCGGAGTACAACCAGTCTGGCTCCGTCAGCCTGCTGGCGGCTGCCCGGCAGCACTTTGACAGTGTGATTGCAGAGAACCCCGATGCCCAGGAGGCCAGCAACGCCCGCAAATACGTCAAGAATATCGATGACGTGCTCGCGCACCAACCCTGATACAAACTTTCGTACGGTTCCCTGACCTCCCCACATCTGGCAGCGTCCGTGCTAACCTACTGCACGGTACATCCCCACATTGTTTCCGGTTGTTGTCCGTCGTTTCGCAGCACCAGTCTATGCCATCGAGACCTCAGCACCGTTTGCCGGACCGTCTTCTCACCGCTGTGGCCATATCCTTCTTGCTGTGCGCCAGTGTGGGTCTTTTGACGGACTGGGTGCCCTACGAGGACCTGACACACTGGACCTACGACTTTCTGGTCAACCATGGCAGATATGGCAAACCCTCTTCGGATTTGGTGCTGGTCGACTTCGACGATGCCACTTTCAACAGGATTCAGCGCTATCCCATTCCGCGCGCCGACTTCGCCAGGGTGGTGCAGGCGGTTGGCGAAGCGAGGCCAAAACTGATTGGAGTGGACATTTTTCTTTCCGAACCGCGCTCGCCGCAATCCGATGCCGCGATGCAGCAGGCCCTTGCCGCCGCAGGGAATGTCGTTCTGGCCAGCCAGGCCGGAGTGGGGCAACTGCCGCCGGTGTTGCCGTTGCCCCTGTTCTGCAAGCCGGAGGCGACAGGTTTTGCCTCGGGCTTTTGTTCCGATCAGCAGCCAGGCGCGTACGGTTACGCATTTATCAATATGCCGATCGACAGCGATGGCTTCATCCGCCAGATGGAACTCTTCGTGGGGACGCCCAAGCCCGCGGTGTCGTTTCCGGTGATGCTTGCCGAGGAGTTTACTGGCAAGGCGATCCGTCCGTTAGATGCACACCACGCCTTCTTCAATGGACACGCCATTCCCTACGCCGACACGCTGCACAAGACAGTGCTGATCGGCCACTGGAGCCCGGAACCGGTGCGTCGAATCTCTGCCTGGTCTGTATTGACCGGCCAGGTGCCACCGGATGTATTCCGCGACAAACTGGTGTTGATCGGTCAGGGGAGCGATGCCGCCCGCGACCGGCACTTTACGCCGATATTCCGTGTGCGCCAACCGGATGGCAAACGTGAACGATTGAGTGGAACGGAAATCCACGCTGCCGCTATCCAGACCCTGCTCAATGGCGATGCGATTGCCGTCACGCCGACGATCTGGATGTGGCTGGTAAACCTGCTGGTGGTTGGCCCGTTTGCATATTGCATCATGCGCTTGCGGCTGCGCAGCGGCTTCATCGTTACTTTCGGAACCATGTGGGCCATCTACATTGCGGCGCAGATGGCGTTTACATTCGGCAGACTTTGGTTTCCCTATCTGACGACAGAACTTGCCGTTGCCGCGGCGTTGCCTGCCGGGGTGGCCTATCAATACGTCCGCGAGCAGTTGTTGCATTCCGAGACACGCAAGCAGCAGGAAGAGTTGATGGGATTGTTCTCTCGCTACGTCGATCCTGAAGTGGCCCATACCATTTGGTTGCGGCGAAATGAATTGAGTCTGGCTGGAGAAGAACGCGTCGCGACCGTGCTGTTCACCGACATTCGCAGCTTTACCGCGCTCACCGCAGGCAAACCGTCGCAGACGGTCCTGCGCTGGCTGAATTATTACTTCACAGAGATGGATGACATCGTTCGCGCCCATGGTGGGTTCCTGAATAAATTCATCGGGGATGGTCTTCTGGTGGTTTTTGGCATCCCGCTGTCGCAAGGCCGTGAGCGGGACGCCATCCAGGCTGTCCGTACCGCGCTGGCCATGCTCGCCAGCCTGGAGGAGATGAACCGACAACACGCCGGACAGGAGGATTTCCCGGAGATCCACATTGGCATCGGTATTCACACCGGCACTCTGACTTGCGGCAGTGTCGGCTCGGCAAAGCGGCTGGAGTATTCCGTCATCGGCGAGACAGTCAACCTCGCCTCGAGGCTGGAGGCTCTCACCAAGGACTATCCAGCAGAAATCATCCTGACGGAAAGCACCTATGAACTGGTCCGGAGTACTTACCCCGAAATACACTCCCTCGGCATGGCCAAGGTTCGCGGATTTGAAGGGCCGGTTGCAATCTACACTGTAAACTCGAAAACGGCAAAGGAACCTGTCAGCGGCACATCGCCGCCCCGTGCCGCCACCAACTCTGGAGTAGGAACATGAGACGATTTGCACCGATCTTCGGCTGTGCGCTGACCATTGCTTCTCTCGGTCTGTCGGCACAAAACACGCAACCCGCGCCGCAGCAAAACATACAACAGCAAAAGACCGCTGCCAGCAGGCCCAGGCGTGTACATGCCAAACTCGATGGCTTTGAGCTTGCTTCGGGCGCGGCGCCGGCCAACCAGATTGGCGGCGCATCGCGTGGCTTCGGCGGCGTGACACTCTACGCGCCGCGCAAGGCGCTGGTCTACACATTGCACCCGGTCTTCTACTGGGGCGGCATAACATCGAACACGCGCTATGTTTTCCGCCTGATGGATATGCGCGATGAAACCATCTTCCAGACTGAAGTCACCGGCGATTCCCTTGCCTACCCCGCAAGCGCTCCCACGCTGATTCCTGGCAAAACGTATTCCTGGACAGTGCAACCCAGATTGGACATGCTGGGTGGCCCAGCGCCTCCAGCGATGATCGTTATCGCCGATGCGTCCAAACGGCAGCAGATCGCCGATGCCATCGCACAGACACAAGGTGCAGACTTGGGGGCCGCGTTGAAGCGCGCCCAGATCTTCACGGATGATCGCCTGTGGTATGACGCCATCGACGCCTACACACAATTGATCCGGCAGTATCCGGACCAGAAGCAGTTGTATGACAAACGCGGGACGATCTACGCGCAGATACCGGCCACGCAGAAACTCGCCGACGCTGACTTTGAGAAGGCGAGTTGATCCATTCTGACTATCCAGAGCAAGAGCACAGATACTGTGATGTGGCGAGTTGAAATGGTGTGCAGCCGTTCTTTGAAGGAACGGCTGCGTTGAGAGCGGCTTTCCAGCTTACACCTTCTGTGCTCTTGCTCTAGCCGATCAACAGAACGCAAAAGATAAGAACCGCACCCACCAGACTGAACATGGCCGTATGTAGTCGGTCGGATTTGATCTGCCGAATCAGGGAGACCATCAGCACCTCCTCGCACATGGAGGACAGCAGATCCTCATCGCCAGACTGTTTCAACGCCGCGAAGTAGGAATCGTGCGATTCGCTCAGGATATCGACATCAACGGTGTTGCGGAGCGTGTGCAGCAGCCAATGACCACGCTTGTTGTGGCCAATAAAAAATCTAGGACCGTGAGCTGCATGCGCTCCACCATCTCCAGGCACGGAAGGCTTTGTCGAATGCGGCTTAATGGTCGGAAAGATGACTCGAAGACAAACCAGCAGCGTCCAGATCACTGAGAGCATGAACACGATGAACAGGACCTGGTGGGCTTGGTCGCGCATCCGGGCAACGTGGCCGCTTTGCAGCGCCGCCGCCACCATTCCCGAGAGCAGCGTCACGCAAAAAGCCGCCTTGGTGTCGATAAAGCGGATCGTGTTCTGCGTGTCCTCCACGATCTTGTAGAGGAATTCAAGATGACTGGAATACTTGGGTTGTGCAACACGCGTTGCCAGATCGCTATCTTGCATGTGGAGGAGTTTAGCAGAGGCATGGAAAATACGGTTGCCTCCAGGCGCACGAGAAGATACGCTGCATGAGTGTCCCGGCTCTGATCAACCATTTTGCCTTGCGTGCATGACCATAACATCTCAAATTCGGTGGCGACGGTGTTCGGCCTGCGTATTGGTCTTGAGTGCCGTGACGGCAACTGCTGCCGCCCAGCAACCGAGTGTAACGGAGACGCGACGCGACAGCGCCCCTCAGCAACAACTTCCCCAACAAACCCACCGGACAACCGGCGCGCTACAGGGAATAGTGACCGACCCGGAAGGCTCTCCATTGCCCGGCGTGCAGGTCCGATTGAACCACGCAGACGGAAGCCTTCTTGGAACTGTGCAGACCGCAGGCGACGGAATTTTCCGCGTCCTGCACATTCCACCAGGAGTATACGTTCTGTCGCTGACACCTCCGCCTAGCCTTGCGCCTGCAGGCGGCGCGCCGTCGATCCAACCGGGCGTCCGCTTGAACGCCGGCGAGGTGCTAACGGTACAGATAAAGCTGGATGTTGTCCGCTCCTACCGCTCTCCAATCCCGCAGACTCCAACCCAAACCGGCAGTGCGCCGTCCTACAAGGAGTTGAGCCGTCGTCCGGATGCGGAGGGGGCATTGGTGCCCGCAGCGGAGGCGCAGGTCCCGCCGGATTCGAAGCTATACCAGACCCAAGCGTATCGCTGGGACACCGGCCTGCCCGATTTCCCCAACTACCACCGCTATGACGCAGCCGCCGAAGCGCCGTATGTACTGGGCCATTGGTATGATCCCTTCAATCGCAACCGTCTTAAGGGTGACTATCCGATCTTGGGACAGAAGACTTTCTTCAGCTTCACCGCCGACGCCCTCACAGCCATCGATGGCAGACGCCTGCCCGTTCCCTCCGGCCAATCTGCGGTGAGGCCGGATTCGTCGCAATTTTTTGGCCGGGGAGGACAGTTCTTTTTGGATGAGACGTTCCGTTTCACCTTCGACCTGTTCCACGGCGATACGGCCGCTTTCCGTCCCGTTGACTGGCGCATTCGCATCACTCCCGCAGCCGATATCAACTATCTCGCGGCGCGTGAGAATGGTGTTGTCAGCCCGGACGTGCGCGCCGGAACGACGCGCCTGGATGGATGGGTGGGTCTGCAGGAAGCCTTCGCAGAAGTGAAACTGCACGACTTTGGCCCCGATTACGACTTTATGAATCTGCGGGCTGGAATTCAGGCCTTCAACAGCGACTTTCGGGCCTTTATCTTCGCCGACGAGCAGCCCGGGGTGCGTCTCTTCGGCAATCTGCGCTCCAACCGCATCCAGTACAACCTCGCCGGGTTCGATCTGCTGGAGAAGAACACCAACAGCGGTCTGAATACCTTTGACCGGCGCAGCCGCGATGTTGCCGTTGCCAATGTTTTCATTCAGGACTTTTTCGCCAAAGGCTATACCACTGAGTTCAGCTACGACTTCGCGCGCGACAACGCCACCATCCACTATAACGACAATGGTTTCCTGGTGCGGCCTGCGCCCATTGGGACCTTTGCGCCGCACCGTGTGGACGCGCATTACTTCGGCTGGACAGGAGACGGCCATATTGGCGTCATCAACGTCGATAATGCCTTTTACCAGGCTCTGGGAAACGACACGTTGAACCCGCTAGCGGGAAAGCGCGTCGATATCAACGCCCAACTGGCCGCACTGGAGCTTTCTCGCGACCGCGATTGGCTTCGCTATCGCGTCTCCTTCCTTTATGCCTCCGGCGACAGCAACCCGCGCGACGGCACCGGGCGCGGCTTCAGTTCCATAGTGGATGGGGAGAGCTTCGCCGGAGGCGAGTTCAGCTTCTTCAATCGCGAAGGCATTCCCCTGACCAGCACCGGAGTGGCCCTGACATCTCCGGACAGCTTTCTTCCAGACCTGCGCTCCAGCAAGGACGAAGGGCAATCGAATTTCGTAAACCCGGGCATTTATTTATACAATGCGGGCGTCGACGCAAAGCTGACGCCATCGTTGAAAGTGGTGGGGAATGTGAACTTCATGCAGTTCGCGCGCACCCAGCCGCTCATCTTCCTGCTACAGCAGAATGGGGTGCGCAGGACCATTGGTGTGGACTCGAGCCTGGGCTTCCTCTATCGTCCTCGTCTGTCGGAAAACATCCAGGTCCTTGGCGGCCTTGCGGTCCTTGCTCCTGGACAGGGACTCCGCGACATTTACACTAGCCAGACACTGATTTCGGCTTTTGGCACCATTCGGTTTCAGTTTTAGTTTTTCGACCGTATTTTTAGGGAGGCAGTCTGCCGCAACGCTCCAATCCGCACTCGCAGTTGCGTGACCGCTGGACACTTCTGCTGTTGGCGTGTCTGTCGGTCGCGGTACTGTGGAACAGATCGCTTCCCAATGCCGTACATGCGGGGCAGCGAGCGGCCAACCCTACGATCCAGATGTCTGAGTCGCCGCATCAGGCCCAGCAGGCCAGCGTGGGCTGTATCACCTGCCACACCGGCATCTCCCACGCCAACATGCATCAGGAAAACATCGTCATCCTGGGGTGCGCGGACTGTCACGGAGGGAATGCGGCCATCTCCATCGCAGGCGCGAAAGGCTCGCGCGAGTACGCGGCTGCCGAGAGCAAGGCGCACATCCACTCGCGGCTGGCAGCCGACAACGTGAACGGCGGACACCCCGTCCGCGAATACACGCGCTGGATCGAGGAGAGTTTCGAGTATGTTCGCTTCGTCAATCCCGGAGATCTGCGCGTAGCTGCTGTCACCTGCGGGGCCTGTCACGGGCAGGAAACGCGCAATGTACGAAGCAGCATGATGACCCACGGCGCAATGCTGTGGGAAGCGGCGCTTTATAACAATGGCGCATATCCCTACAAAAACGCCCACTTCGGCGAGTCCTACGATGAGAACGGAAAGCCGCAGCGCCTGCGCACCTTCCCCCCGCCCACGCCGGAGGAGACCAGGACCAAGGGGGTGCTGCCGTATCTCGATCCACTTCAGCGATGGGAGGTTTCGCAACCGGGAAATATGTTGCGCGCCTTCGAACGCGGTGGCGAGAAAAAGAGTGAGATCGGCAATCCCAGCCCGGATGAGACCGCCGGGGAGCCGGACATAAAACTGAGCGAACGCGGCCTGGGCACCAACCTGCGGACAGACCCGGTCTTTCTGGGATTGCAGAAGACGCGCCTTCTAGACCCTCTGCTATCGTTTCCCGGGACCAACGACCAGCCCGGCGACTACCGCTCCAGCGGCTGCTCGGGCTGCCATGTGGTGTATGCCAATGACCGTGACCCCATGCACTCAGCCTATGCCGCCCGATTCGGCAACATGGGTCGTAGTGCCAGCAACGACCCTACGATCGACAAGACTGCGAGTGGTCATCCGATTGTGCATGCCTTCACCAAAGCGATCCCCTCCAGCCAGTGCATGACTTGCCACATGCACCCGGGAACGAACATGGAGGCCAGCTACTACGGCCTTACCTGGTGGGACAATGAAGTCGATGGCGATGCGATGTACCCGAAGAAACAGCACAATCCAAGCCCGCAGCAGTTGCACGATGTACATGCGCGCAACCCGGAGGCCGCGGCACCTCGCGGCCTGTGGTCCAACCTCGATTTTCTGGAGAAGACAGGCACGCCGGAGTTCAACGCCAAGCTGAAAGATACCCAGTTCGCCGACTTTCACAGCCACGGATGGATCTTCCGCTCCGTCTACAAACGCGACCGCAAGGGCAGGCTGCTCGACGCGAATGACAAGATCGTTCCGTTCGATGACCCGGACGCCATGGGCAAGGCCGTTCACCTTGCGGACATTCATCTGGAAAAAGGAATGCAGTGCGTCGATTGCCACTTCACCCAGGATGTCCACGGCAATGGCAAACTTTACGGCGAGACCCGCAATGCTGTGGAGATCGGCTGCACGGACTGCCATGGGACCATCTACAAGAGGGCCGCGCTGGTGACCACCGGTCCCGCCTCGGCGGGCGACGAATCGAGCGACCTGCTGCGGCTGCGCACCCCCTTCCAACAGCGGCGCTTTTACTGGCGCGACGGCAGGCTCTATCAACGGTCGAATGTGATCGAAGGCAAGCAGTGGGAGGTGGTGCAGGTGCTCGACAGCATCACGCCAGGCAATGCGCATTACAGCGAGAAGTCGCGCCTTGCCAAGACATTGCAAAAGGACGGCGTCACCTGGGGGCACACCGAAGCGATGCAGAAGCTGGCCCATGCCGACTCACTCATGACCTGCTACAGTTGCCACTCTTCCTGGACCACCTCCTGCTTCGGCTGCCACCTTTCGATGAGTGCCAACCAGAAGACGCCCATGCTGCACAACGAGGGCGAGACAACGCGCAACTGGACTTCGTATAACTTCGATGTGCTGCGCGACGACGTGTACATGCTGGGCATCGATGGAACGGTGACCGGCAACCGGGTGGCGCCGGTGCGTTCCTCCTGCGCGATTGTCGTGAGTTCGCAGAACGTGAACCGCGACTGGATTTATCGAATGCAGCAGACCGTCTCCGCTCCGGGGTTCAGCGGAGAGGCGTTCAGCACCTACGTTCCGCACACCGTCCGCGCCAGAGAGACCAAGGGCTGCACCGATTGCCACGTCTCGCGTCAGGGCGACAACAACGCATGGATGGCGCAGGTCCTGGTCCAGGGCACGAACTTCCTCAACTTCATGGGCAAGTACATCTATGTCGCCGACGGCAGCCACGGGTTCGAGGGCGTCTCTATCGCCGAGAGCAGCGACCCGCCAGCGGTGATTGGCAGCGACTTGCAGCAGATGGCCTATCCCGACGACTATAAGAAATTTTTGCGCAGCGGACGGAAGTTGAAACAGGCATACAGTCACGAAGGCAACTCCGTGCTCGACGTGCAATTGCGCGGCGAATATCTTTACGCCGCCATGGGCAAAGGCGGCTTCCGAATCTTCGATGTCGCGGCCATCGACATCAAAGACGACTCCCAGCGGATAAAGACCGCTCCTGTTTCGCCGCTGGGGCAGCGCCTGTATGTTAAGACGAAATACGCCACTGCCGTCGCTTCGCCGTCCACGCTAGCGCTCGACCCCGCGCGCACGCAGTTGCCGGAAAACGAGGAACAAAAAATCGCGCCGCTGTACGCTTTCCTGTATGTGACGGACAAGTACGAGGGGCTGGTCGTCATCGGCGACCCGAAGACCGGCGTTGCGACCCTGCTCGATGGCAACCCGCGCAACAATTTCCTGAAGCGCGCGCTCGCCTTCAACCCCGGCGGCAAACTCAACGGAGCGCGCCGCATCACCATCGCCGGGACCTATGCCTATATCCTGTGCGACCGGGGGATGGAAGTGGTGGATCTGGCAAACCCGCTCGATCCCAAGATCACCGCGGAGATTGGAGCGCCCAACATTGTCGATGGACGCGGCGTCGCCGTGCAGTTCCGCTATGCGTTTGTGGTGGACCGCGAGGGGCTGAAGGTCTTCGATGTCACACATCTCGACAGGCCGGTCCGCGTGGGCGGCACAGTCCCCTTTGCCGATGCGCGCAATGTATATGTGGCGCGCACCTATGCCTACATCTCCGCTGGCGCGCAGGGCGTTGCCATCGTCGATGTCGAGCGGCCCGAGAAGCCCCGGCTCTACAAGATGTTCAATGCCAATGGAGAGATGAACGATGTGAACGACATCAAGATCGGCATGGTCAACTCCAGCCAGTTCGCCTTTGTGGCGGACGGCAGGAACGGAATGCGCGTGGTGCAGTTGTTCTCGCCCAAGTCGCAGGCCGGTTTTTACGGATTCAGCCCCGAGCCGGTGCCGAGGCTGATTGCGACCCGCAGGACGAGCGGCCCCGCGCTGGCAATCTCGAAAGGCATTGACCGCGACCGCGCTGTGGATGAAAGCGGCAATCAGCTTTCAGTCTTTGGCAGGCGCGGCGCCCGGCCCTTCAACGGCGAAGAAATGCGCCGCATGTACCTCCGCGCGGGCAAGCTGTACACCGTCACCGACACTCCTCCCGGTCCGGCGACAGACACAAAAACTATCGCTTCGAAGTAAGTTCATCGAGGGTAAAGACGCGGTGCGGCTGGCCCTCGACCGCCATGGCCGCCTGCGTCCAGCCATGATACTGGTGGCAGAGGAAGCATCCGCTCTCCGCGTGCCCCGTGGACACCGGCGGCCCCTGAGGACGAGTGGCCCCATCGTGGCAGCGCTGGCATACGGCGATGCTCGGCAGCAACATATCCTTCCCTGTGGTGCTGGAAAGAGCGTTCGCATGGCACTGGGCGCACTGTACCTCCTGGTGCGCATCATGGCGAAAAACAGAGTCTGCAAACCAGCGTTGCGGCTGTTGGGTAGGAGCGACGACGGGCAACGCCGCTTGGTCCGCAGCAGAGATGGAAGCTGGCGCGGAAACCTCCAGCGAGGCATTCCGCAGCACTGCTCTGGAAGAGATGGATGCAATTTCGCCGCCGGTAATCTGGTGGCATAGAGAGCACTTTCCGCGCCACAAAAGGCGATCCGCATGCGCGACTCTCGCTGCGATCCATTCCTGTGGAGTGTGTGGGGCGGGCCATGGCATCCGACCCGCGATATCGCTCATGCCCTGCCAATTCTTGATTTCATTCGCGACCACCTGTGGATGCGTCACCGCGTAGCTGGCGATTTCAGCTACGACAAACTTCTGCACCGTTGCCGGATCGGCGTGCGGCGCTTCCGCGGAGATGTGGGAATCGAACCTCAGCGTGTGACAGGCGCGGCAGGTCTGCTGATAGCTCGCAGGCTTCATGTACGCGCCGCCGGCATGAACATCTGGACGGGCGCTTTGAGCGACGCGGACCATCCGCGCACTCGCAGCCAAACTGCTCACTGCGCCTGTAGCTTGCGTCCCCTCGAACTCAGTGTCCTTCATCTGCGGCGTAGATTCAGGCGCTCCCTGGAACCGCCATACCACGCTCGACGCGTCATTTGGGGTGCGATGACAATCTGAGCACCGCATGTCTACCTTGCCGCGAGGGCCGGACAGTCCGGATTTCATGTGCTCGGCGTGATTGAATCTCAGACTGAACGCGGCCTCACGGGAGGCATCGCCAATGCCTTGCAAAGGGCGGAAATCCGGGTGCCCGTTCACGAACGAGTGAATGCCACTCGGCACAGATAAGCTGCCGGAACGGACCTTCAGGTCGGCATGGCACTGGGTGCATGTGACGTCCGCGACGGAAGCCAGGCGCATGGAACCCTGGTGTTCGATATGGCACGATCCGCACTTCGGCGTGAAAGCGACCCTCGCCGGATGGTGCGCCGGAGCCGCATGACAATTCAGGCACGCTGAGTCGGGAACTCGCTTGCTGGATCCAAACACTGGCAACCAACCAGCGCCAGCAATCACCGGCTGATGGCAGGCCACGCACTTCTGGCCGAAGACGGCATGCGCGGAAGACATCGGCCCGGCGGAGAACATGCGGTCGCCGTGGCGCAGGACGGAGACGCCCAGCCACAGCACCGCCGCGCACACCGCGGCCAGGGTAAGCCACCACTGCCATAGGCGTACGGGCGAGCCTTTCTTGAAGTAGTCGAGGTCGTGCCGCTTGGCGACGGACTTGGTGGTTCGGTTGCGAATCGCCATTTCTGTGTTCCTGCTCCCTTATGCCCAAAGCCCTGTTCCCATCGTTTCCTCCGGGCCATGTTTTTCACGCCATGTTCAATACCGCAACGCGACGATCGCGTGGATGCACCCCAACAGAATCAGCGCGGCGGATAGCGGCAGATGGCACCACAGCCAGCCGTGCAGAACGCGATGCAGGCGTGCCTGATGGTCGAGTTGCCGCTTCTCCTCGCAGATCTCCTCGATGGCCGTGATAGGTTTCCACGCCGCCTCCGGAAACACCTCGCGCAACTTCTCAAACCGTTCCGAAGACCAGTCGCGGTCCCTGAGCGCGACTTTGCCCTGCTCATGCCCGAGATAGCCACGCACTTCCGCGGCAAAGAATTCCTCAAACTCGGCGATCTCTTTCTGTAGTTCGGGGACCGTGATCATGGTGAGCACGACCGTCGCTCCAGCACCGGTGCCCGGCGCGAGACTCTGCTTCACGTTTTCCGCGTTCAAGTCCGCCTCCGCAACCAACTGCTGGCGAATGACGCCAATCTGGTCGTAGATGGTCTCGAAGCGCACCTCGCGAAACATTTTGGATGGCAGTGTGTGCTGGATCCAGGCGCCAATCAGGCCGCTCGCCACCACAAGAACCGTCAGCCACATCAGGATGCCGGTCAGCAACCCCCGGGCATGGAATGCGGAGTGGAACAGCACCATGGGCAAAGCGAGAAAGCCCAGCCACAGGTGGGCGCGCATCCATATTTTCGCCCGTCCGATGCGCCAAATCGGAAAGCGCTTCCTGACGCTGAGAAGGGCGGCGAAGATCATCAGACCCAGCGCCAGGACGCCGAACATCAGGCCGACGGCAGTTCCGCCTCCAGGCACAGCCACGCGCAAGGAATAGGGGACGTACACCGCAATCGAAACAAGAATGACGCCGACGGCGAGCAACATCCAGGGCTGGTGGGTATGGTCGATTCGCATTTGTCTATCGCCCTTTGCCCACTTGATCCAATAGGTTGTCGCCCAGCAGGCTGGCAAAAAATTCATTGGGCTTGACGCGGTGCGCCGCATCGTGTGGGCAGGCATAAACACAACTCGGCTCGGAGAGGTCATGGCATAAATCGCAGGAGGTCGCCTTGCGAACTTTTTTCGTGACGGAGGCCTTCTTGTCGAGCACGACATTCTGCTCCGGCGACGACTTCAATTCCTTGTCGAACTCATGGACCGTGATGTTGCCGTATGGACAGTTGGTTGCGCACAGCCCGCAGCCTACGCACCAGTCTTCGATGATGACTTCTAGTGAATTCCGGCGGCGGATCGAACCTACCGGACAGCCGACCATGCACAACGGGTCGCGGCATTGACGGCATGAAGTTGCCACCAGATAGTTCTCGAAGCGAACACCATCGCGCAACAGCCGCGTGACCCCGTCATGCGCGTCCGCGCAGGCCTTTACGCATTGGTCGCATCGCGTGCATTTCTCCAGGTCGAGTATGAGCAGGCTCTGCGCATCCATAAGACCCTGCGTCAGGAACTGGTGGAGCGGAGCGCTCTGTGTCCTTTCCGCCGTGCGCTGGGTCAGCAGCGTGTTTTCGCGCGCCCGCTGGCGAGCCGCCGTTTCGATTGCATGGCGCACATCCGGAAAACGGTCCAGCATCTCATGGAAGTCCGGCGCCTGAATACGGACCACCTCGACATGATCGAGAGCGGTGCAGGTGGCGGTGCGCACACCACCCTCCAGCAGTCCCATTTCGCCGAAGTAGCCGCCGCGCGGCAGGTAGGCCAGCACCAGCTCCTCGGTACCGCGACCCTGGCTCACTTTCACAAAACCGATGCGGATCAGGAAGAACGAGTCCGCCACCGCGCCCTGCTCGCAGATGATCTGCCCCGGTGCGAAACGTATCAACTCCACACGGTCGCGCAACAGGTCGATAAAATCCTCGCTGATGTTAGAAAAGATGGGTACGCTGCGCAGATGCGTGCCCAGAGCGCGGCCGCGATAGTTGGCCTCAAGCTGCGCGCGAAACGTCTTGTTCTTTTGCATCACGTCGAGGACGTTGCGCAGCATCTCCAGCATGACGCAGTCCGTGCTGGCGCGCACGGTCGCCGAGCGCGGGTAGAAATTCATGCATGTCATCTCGCCGAACAGATCGCCGGCCCCCAGTTGGGCTATCGGATTTCCGTAAGGCAGATCGACCGGAGCATCGATGCGTATGTGTGTCGGCGCGTCGCATGCTTCTTCCCGCGTGTCCTTGACTTTTGGACGCAGCAGGCTGCGCATGCGGGAGAAGACGCCGGGGTCCCCAGCCGCCTCGGTGGAAACGTGTGCGCGGGGCGACTCCAGCAGGATGTCCACCGTGCCTTCCAGGATGTAGAACGCTGTGGAACCATTTTCTCCCTCTCTGACGATGACCTCGCCAGCCTTGTACTTGCGCTTGACCACGGCCCCCTGGTTCAGTTCCAGAAATGTGCCGGAGACTCCCTTGAAGACGGGAAGCGCGAGCAGTTCCTCAGTCTCGACTTTGTAGCTATTCCCGCCAACCTGCGAGTGCAGGTCCTGGCCAAGTACGCGTTTGTTGGTGAGAGCGCCGGTGGGACAGGAGACCATGCATTCTCCACAGGAGACGCAACTGGAATTGCCCATTGGCTCATTGGCGTCGAACGCGATGGTGGTGAAATACCCCTTGCCCTGGCGGGCGATCACATAGTTGTGCCGTATCTCCGAGCAGCCCCGGATGCAGCGGTCGCACAGGATACAGGCCGAGTAGTCCACGTGGATACTGGGCGAGGAATCGTCCGCCGCGAGCACGGGAACTGCGCGCTTCTTGAAGCGGACTTCTTTGACCCCAACTGCCGCGGCCTGCGTTTCGAGTTCACAGTCTCCGCTGGCCTGTTGTCGCATGCAAGGCGAAGGATGGTCGGAGAGCATCAGTTCGTAGAGTGTCTTTCGCACCGCTGCAATCGATTCCGTATTGGTCTTGACGGCCATGCCCGGCTCGGCCTTGAAGATGCATGCTGCCTGTAGCGCGCGCTCGCCGACATCGACCACGCAAATGCGGCACACAGCGATCGGCGCCTGGTTTTGCTGGTGGCACAGGGTGGGAATGGGAACTCCCGCCGCGACCGCCGCGTCGAAGACCGTGGTCCCATGTGGCACGGTCACTTCCATGCCATCCACGGTGA
The DNA here is from genome assembly GCA_021790655.1 of Acidobacteriota bacterium. GTDB lineage: Bacteria > Acidobacteriota > Terriglobia > Terriglobales > Acidobacteriaceae > JAKAAZ01. Next base: position 23,550 of record JAJYGR010000250.1, read on the forward strand.
GCGTCATCATTCCATCCGCGCTGTGTTCGCTCATGCCGCTCCTCCCTGGAAACAGATTCCAGCGCGGCAGCGCCGCTCCTCCAGGTGCTCCCGCATCAGTTCAGGAAAATGCCGGATGATGGACTGAATCGGCGCGGGCGCGATCTGCCCGAGTCCGCAGATGGAGGTGAGCGTGAGAACGGCGGACAGGTCCTTCAGCGTGGCCATGTCGTCGTTGCCGCCGGTGCCACGAGTCCAGTTCTCAATCAGGTCCACCAGCTTTTGCGTCCCAATGCGGCAGGGAGAGCACTTGCCGCAAGACTCGTTACGGTAGAACTTCACTGAGGTCAACGCCATGTCCAACATGCATGCGCGGTCGTCGCAAACCACAATCGCGCCAGAGCCAAGCATGGAACCCAGTTTCTTCACCTTGTCCCAATCGAGCGGTGTGTCCAGCAGGGACGCGGGCAAATAACCGGAAGAAGGCCCGCTCGGGGCAAAGCCTATTAGCTCGTGACCATCCACCGCTCCACCTGCGTAATCGGAGATGAGTTCGCGGTAGGTAGTTCCCATGGGGACCTCAAACACGCCGGGGTTCTTCACGTGGCCGGTCACGCCCACGAACTTGATGCCGGGCGAGCCTGGCTTGCCCGCATTCCTGTACCACTCGCCGCCCTTGCCCAGGATTGTTACCGCATACGCGAAGGTCTCCACATTGTTCAGCGCAGTCGGTTTGGCCCAGAGGCCGAAGTTCACTGTACGCGGCGGCTTGTTGCGCGGCTCTGAGCGATGGCCTTCGATCGCCTCCATCAACGCCGTTTCCTCGCCGCAGATGTAACCGCCGGGGCTGACGAAGACCTCCATGTCGAAGTTCAAGCCGGAGCCTTGAATGTTCTTGCCAAGCAGACCCAGCGATCGGATACGGGACAGCTCCTCCTCCAGCACGTCGGTCTGGCGTTCATACTCGTGTCGGATGTAGAGATAGCCCTTATGTGCACCCACAATCGCCGCGGCGATCATCATCCCTTCGAAAACCATGTGCGGCAGGTATTGCAGGATGAAACGGTCTTTGATTGTGCCGGGCTCGCTTTCGTCCGCGTTGCAGACCACGAACTTCTCAGCGCTGGGCGTCTTCTTGCAGCCTTCCCACTTGATGTAAGTGGGAAAGCCGGCCCCTCCCATACCGCGCAGCTCGGCTGCCTTCAGCAACTGTAGCGACTCGTCGAAATTCTTCTCCGCGATCAACCTGCGGAAGATCGAGTAGTGCTCTTCCTCCGTTTTGTACGGGTCGCACTGGATCTCGATGCCGCGCTCCTCTGGGCTGCGGGGCGGGTGGCTGTGCGGATGCGTTGGCACCGTCCCGCCACGCGTGTTCACCATCTCGCGGTCCACCAGGCGGACTACCTCGGCGAAGCCGATGTTGTCGTAGTAGCGGTCGTTGATGGTGACCACCGGAGCATGATCGCAGCGGCCTACGCAGGAGATGTCGCGCACGCGCACAATGTCGGAGGCTCCAGCATATTGCCGCTCAAGCGATTCCCGAAGCTGGCGCGCCTGGTACAGATGACAGGTCATGTCGTCGCACACCCGCACATCCACCGGCGCAGGCGGCTTGACGTGGAAATGGGGATAGAAGCTGGCGACCGCGTGGACGTCCTTGATAGAGACAGCACGCCTCTTCGCGATCAGCTCAATTTCGCGCGTCGGCAGATAGCCGTAGCTGTCCTGTACCCTGCGCAAGTCCTCGAAAACACCCAGGGTGCCATGCTCGGGGTCATGATATGGCACGACCTTCGCTGCAATTTCGTTTGGAATCGCCATCAATGGATCGCAAACCTCGGTTGCACACACGTTCGTTTGCGGCCAGCATAACGACGGCGCAGCAACTTGGCAACCATTTTCATTGGGAGGGAAAACCTGGGCAAAACATTCGTTGCAATTCCCACCATCGCCCGGTATAAAACTGGAAAGTAAAATTTGTTCATTTTAGACCTTGCAAGTGTACACTCCACGTTGCATTCGGGAAAACAATGGTTCCAGCCTTGACATGCTTTTTGCGCCGCCCTGGCAGACGCTACAGAATCGCCTTCGCGCTGTTCGCGGCAACCTCTCCGGCATTTCTTGTAGCTATTACTGGCGCTGGCGCGCTGGCCCAGAGCGCAACCTCTTGGGGAAAACAAGGCACACATGTCCATCCTCTGCTTAGAACATCTACCCCCGGCGAGAGGAAGCCGGAAAGAATGACTTACGTCGGTCCCGGAGGCTGTAGCGCCGTCGCCTGCCACGGCGGCATCCAGCCGCGCAGCGTCACCAAAGTGCTGCAAAACGAGTACAGCACCTGGATCACCCAGGACAAGCACGCGCGGGCCTACACTGTGCTGACCGGTCCGCTGGCCACGCAGATGGCGGCAACGCTGAAGATTGGACCTGCGCAGAATGCCGCAAAGTGTCTGGTCTGCCATGCCATCCACGTGGATGCCGCCGACCGGTCGCGCAGTTTCGAGATCGCCGACGGCGTCAGTTGCGAGAGCTGCCACGGGCCTGCATCGCAATGGATCGGGCCGCATATCCAGCCAGACGCGAAGTATGCCGATATGGTCTCGCTCGGGCTGGTCGACAATAAAAGCTTGACCGCGCGCGCGGAGAAGTGCCTGACCTGCCACCTGGGAGCGCCGGGCATGTCGGTCGACCATGAGATGATTGCGGCCGGCCATCCTGACCTGACCTTTGAACTGGACTCCTTCACCGCCGTCGAGCCGCCACACTGGATCGAAAAGGCGCCCAACCAGATGGCCCCGCTCAATGACCCCTTCTTCGGCGTTCGCGCATGGGGCATCGGCGAGGCAGTTCAATTGCGCGAGAGCATGTTGCGCGTGGCGCGGCGCGCGCATGATGGACCATGGCCGGAGTTCAGCGAGATGGACTGCGTCACTTGCCACCATTCACTCACCGGGCCGCAAAGCTGGCGGCAGCAAACTGGCTACGTGGGTCATCTCCCCGGAGATCCTCCTTACAATCTTGCACGGTACATCATCTTCCGCCCTCTCGGCGATCAAGCGGACGCTCCCCTGGAGAAGCGGCTGGATGTGGAAGTGACTCGCGTCTCGACGCTGATCACTACCATGAGTCCAGACCGCGCCGCAGTGGAGGAGGCGGCCAACCGGGCCGCAGCCACGGCTGACGAAATGGTCGCCAAGGTGCGGGCCGTGCATTACGACCGCGTTCTGACGGCGCAGTTGATGAAGTCCATCGCATCCGACGCGGACCTGATATCCCGAGAGGGCGAGCGTACGGCGGAGCAAGCCACCATGACGCTGAACTCCCTGTACATTGCCTCGGCAAAGGACGGAGCCGCGAACACTGCAACCCGGTCCGCGCTGGATGCGCTGTTCCAGCAGGTAAGCAATCCTTCCGCCTACAATGGGCCCCAGTTCGCCGCGCAGATGAAAGCAGTGAGCGCCACGCTGCCATAGAGTTGCCGCTGAGGTATAGATTTCCTCGACACGGCTAACTGTCCCGTCTAATCCGTCGGATTGCGCGGAAATTTCTGGTAGGGCAGGCGAACGTTGCGGATGAATATCTGATCGGCGCGGATGGCGAGCGGCGCGTAAAAGCCGACAGCGCCTCCCGCTGCGGCATAGTCGTCTTGATCGACGCCATCGCCAGAGACGCCAAGGCCACCCACCAGCTTTCCATTCAAATAAAGCGGCAGCGATCCCGGAAAGAAGACAACTCCGTTCTGGTTCGCCGAAACGGGTTGCGAGCCCTGAGTGCAAGGGTTGGCCAGATCGTTCAGAAAGAGTGGGAAGAACGGACCGGGCTGGGTGCCGTTGATGCCCTCTGGATAAAGGGGCTGCGCCCCGAAGCCCACGGTCCGATTGGTGACGGCTGTTCCCGCAGGAACACCCGGCAGATCGTTACCGGGATTGCCACTGAAATAGACGACATTGCGCGACTTGGCCACGGCAACATCCACGCTGAACACGGTCGCATCCGGCATCCGGTAGAGCGCCAGCAAGCTCCCATCCAAGTCGGCCACCGCGATGACAAAGCGTGCGCGCACACCCACTGGCAGGCGAATCGCGGCGCGAGTCAAGTTTCCTGTGGCAACGGTATTTTGGACGATCTGCCGCACTTGCGCGAGGGTAAGGCCGCCAGGCTGACCGGCATGTTCCGCAATCAGATCGCCCTCAGGCGCTGGACCGCTGCCAGCCGTTGGCCCGAAGCTATAGCCGCCGTCGGCGGCGCCCGCGCTCACACCCGGGGGGAGCGTTGTTTGATTTACAAACGGCAGCGCGACGCCACCCACCACCACAACTCCGGGATATGGGACCACCGGCGCGAATCCGTTGTCCAGCGTGCCCGCCACCGCTGCATATTCCGTGACCGCGCCGCTATTGGCCAGCGTTGGAGCGGCTGCAACCCCAATGCCTCCGGCGAGCCGTCCATTTTTGAAAATAGGCACGCCCCCCGGATCGACAGCATTTGGGTTGGAGTCGAACACGTCCGCCTTGCCAGTCTGGATTCCAAGCCCTGGGGCCGCCGAGTGCAGCAGTTGCGGAACGGGCAGACTCTGCCCAGGAAGATACGTCGTGTTGAAGCCACAGCCGCGGTTGGTGTTTTCAATTCCGTACAGCGGCGCGGACTCCGAATTGGCCACTCCAGGCGGAAAATGAATCCCACTCAAATAGCGGACCGTGCGGCTGCCGATCGGTGCCTGGTCATTGCTGAAGTAGGCGGCGGTCCGGGCCAACGCAGCCGCCACCTCATCCGCTGGCTGCGCGGTGTCAAAGTTGGCGGTCGCCGTCGCCGGAGCGTTGGCCTTCTGGTAGACGGCCAATATCTGCCCGCGGCGGTCGCTGATCGCGATGACGAGCGGGACATTTACCGATGATGCGGCGGCTTTCACGATAGAATCCACGTCGGCCTGCGTCAAAACATTGTCGGCTGTGTTTGGAGTGACGACTGGGATCGCGGCCGGGCTGACTCCCCCGCCGCAGGAAGAAAGAAAAATCAAAGCGGACATGATTGCACACGCTGCAATCGAACGCAGGCGCGACATGCCCGCGCGCGAAGGAACGGCATGCTCGCGAATTTCCCGGTCCCTTGCTGGTTCCATATCGAAATGCATCAGAATTGAGCAGCCAGCAGGGTAACACAAATCCGCGCGGAATTGGCGCGTGGCTTGTGATATCGTGGACAATCGTGCATGGAATGTTGCATCCGTATCATATATATATATGGACTTGATCGCGAAGGGTCCCACCGATCAGTCGCTTCGGGTAACTCGCTTCGCTATTTTATAAGCAAATTTCGACCACTCAGCCCGGGCAGCAGCGGATTCTTCGCCATCGCGCTGACGGACTGTGACAAAACTTTCATGCATCTTGGACGAGGTTGCGATGGGTGAAGTCTCAGGTCGGCACCTTCCCCAAGAAAAGGTGTCCGACAGGGAAAGACCGAAGAGCACGGAGATCGAACTGCGCTTCTGGGGCGCTCGTGGATCGATCCCCACGCCTGTGCCGGAAAACCTGGGGTACGGCGGCAATACAGCTTGCCTGGAGGTCAGACTGCCGGAGGGCGAGTCCTTCATCTTCGACGGGGGCACCGGACTGCGCGAACTCGGCATCGAGATAGCGAGCGCGCACTCCGCCAGCCCTGCGGGTGCTCCCCATACGCTTCATCTCTTCCTCACCCACTTTCACTGGGACCATGTACAGGGCATCCCCTTTTTCGCTCCCCTCTATACCGCGGGCAACGAAGTCAAGTTTTATTCCAGTCATCCCGCGGAGCGTCTTCGCAACATCCTCAGCGGGCAGATGGCAACTCCCTACTTTCCTGTCCAATTCGAGTTCCTGGCTGCAAAGATGAGCTTTGGCCATGTGGGCCGCGCGCCCGTACACTTCGGCGATCTGCGGGTTTCCACGTTTCCGATGAATCATCCTCAGGGAGCGTCCGGCTATCGGATCGAATTCCGCGACTCCGTGCTCATCTATGCCAGCGATCTGGAGCACGGCAAGCCCGAATTCGACGCAATTTTGCGTGAGGCGGCGCATGGGGCTGACATGCTGGTCTATGATGCCCAGTTCACTCCCGAGGAGTATCCTAGCCGCGTCGGCTGGGGACACAGCACATGGCTTGAGGCCACGCGCGTCGCGAAGGACGCGGGAGTTAAAAAGCTCATCCTGTTCCACCACGACCCGGGACACGACGACGCTTTCCTCAGCGACATTGTGCAGCAAGCGCGCAAACACTTCCCTGCAACCCAGGCCGCCCGCGAGGGACTGTGCCTTCGGGTAGGCGGCTGAAGCAATTCTCGCCGCCATAAAACGAGACGAACGCCGCTGAAGCAGTTTGCCGCGCAGTTGTGGAAGGAAGACGAGATCGCCGTGGAAGCGACGGGCAACACGCGGTTGTTTTACGACGCGGTGGTCGAACGCGTTAAGCGGGTTGTGGTCGTGAACCCGAGCCAGTTCAAAGTGATCAGCCTGTCGGTGAAGAAGACCGACCGCAACGACGCCGAATTGTTGGCGCTGTACCTGGAGAAAGGACTGCTTCCGGAGGTGCGGATGAAAGAACGCAAGCAAAGAGATCTGAGTCGTCTGGCGCAGACGCGCGACCTGCTGGTCAAACAGCGGTCGGCGCTGAAGGCCAAGATCAACAACCTGCTTTCCGCCGAGGGAATCAACCTGAAACGCGAGTCGCTGTCCAGCAACAAAGCGTTGGAGCGAGTGCTCACTCTTCCCTTGTCTCCACTGATGCGGGCCGAGCTCCACGTGCTGGTGGCGCAGATCCGCAGCCTGAACGGCAGCATCGCCGAACTGGAAGAGATGATCGAAGAGGAAGGACCCAAGCTGGCCAGCCATGAAAACCTGATGAGCATTAAGGGCATCGGGCCGGTCAGCGCCGCTGTTCTGCTCAGCGTTATTGGCGATATCCGGGACTTCTCCGACCCCGGCAAACTGGCCGCCTATCTGGGCCTGGTGCCCAGAATCCAAAACTCCAACGAAACGGAAAGGTCCGGGCGCATCACCAAGCAAGGCAACAAACTGGCGCGAACGGCGCTGGTGCAATGCGCGCTCATCGCCAAACGCTACAGTTCGTACCTGCAGCAGTTCTATCAACGCATCCAGCGCCGCCGCGGCGGAGGAAAGGCCAACATAGCACTGGCGCGCAAATTCATGGGAGTCATCTACCACACCCTCAAAAATAACTGGGTGTTCGAGGACTTCCCCAACTTCGTCCTGGCCTCCTGAAAACAGGCCACAACCTAACAATGAGTAGACAACTATTCATGGGAGAAGGCAGGTCTTGCAGGCGCGGGCTTCATTTTTGCGGTAGGGATACTGGTGGATCGATTTTCCTACAGACCGGCATTTCTGGCCGCTGGGCTGCTGTCCCTCCTTGCCACAGCTTTCTTATTTCTGCTGATTCGCCCTGCTACACAAATCCAACTTCTACCACCTACCACCTTGATCGGCCAATCGATTTGCAGGCTTTCCTTCAAAGGAACGTTGCCCTGGAAAGTGAGACCTCGTCTTCAAAACGTTAACAGGATGGAGTTGAGTCGGTATTGGAAAATTCAAGAAGAAGCGTAAACTCGTCACAGATGAGGGATGATGTCAAGTAGTTGTATCGCGCGATATGGCTCAAGGCGTCATTGGCGTTTTCAAAGATAAAGATATTGAAGCGCTGATTTGAACGAAAGCAACCTCCCTCTATAACGGAACCGGATGTTGAGCATACCCCTTTTAGGAGACAAAATTCAATGAGTGCGTTACGGAACATTGCCAATAGCGCTAAAGCCTCTTTGCAAGGGTCACCGGAGGATTCAGACAGCGATCCAATGCTGATAGAGGAACGGCGACAGCATATCTTGTCCGTCGCGCACAGCGAGGGCCGTGTTCGCGTTCGAGCTCTTTCCAAATCTTTAGGTATTTCTCAAATTACGATTCGTAAGGACCTGGATTATCTCCAGATGAAAGGGCTTCTGCAGCGAAGCCACGGCGGGGCGCTGCCGATACAGCCCGGCGCTTTATTCGATCCTCCACTACAGGAAAAAGAAAAGAGCCACCACTCTGAAAAGGACCGCATAGGCCAAGCCGCCGCCAATATGGTGCAGGAAGGTCAGTGCGTGATGCTCGACTCAGGTACGACCACCACAGCAGTCGCAAATGCATTGAAGAGGTTTTCACAGTTGACCGTGATTACAAATGCTGTGAACATTGCCGCCGAATTAACCGGGACCGACTTTGAAGTAATTCTCACCGGCGGCACCTTGCGGAAGAATTCTTTTTCCCTGGTGGGTCCACTTGCCGAAGATATGCTGGCAGAGATTCACGCGGACATCTTATTTCTCGGCGTGGATGGCTTCGACATGGAGATAGGATTGACAACTCCCAATCTTCTGGAGTCGCGCGTAAACCGCGCTATGGTGAACGCAGCTACAAAGGTAGTGGCCGTTTGCGACTCAACAAAATTCAATCGCCGCAGTCTTTCTCGTATCGTCCCGCCCTCGGCAATTCATCATGTGATTACAGATATAGACCTTCCGAAATCAGTCAACGAAGCACTCTGCAATCTCAATGTTGAATTGACACTCGTCTAGGCCACTGGCTGGAAACCATTCATCGCATTCAGGGCCACACGGACCTGCCAAAAGCTCGGATCCATTTGCAGCGCATGTTGAAAATCGCTACGGGCCCGGTTCGCGTGCCGGGTGTAGTATTCTGCCATGCCAGCCACAAAATATGCTTCCGGCTTAGCTTCCAGACCTGTAGCGGAAGAAATGCATCGCTCCAGTATCTGCTGTGCGATCGCCGATTGTCCTAGCTTTTGAAAAGCCAAGGCTGAAAAAACCGCAGAGAGGTTGGTCCGGTTCCTGGCCTGCTCCGCTGCTTTTTGCCAGGCAGCCTGGGCCTCTGAAGTCTTGCCCTCCGTCTGCAATGCCTTCCCTAGCCAATAGAGTTGTTCTGCGTATACGGGATTGGAAGGTTCTCCGGTGCCCAAGGTCTCCGGATATTGCATTGCTTTTCGAAAGGCCTGTTCCGCATCCTGGGGGCTATGATTCTCCAGCGCTTTTTCACCCATCTCTATGTTGGCCTGGACAAACATATTGTGCACCACAACGCCGCCCTCCCACGGCCTGAAGGTATGATCGTTAAGCAGTTCCAGCGCGCGTCTTGGGTCTCCCTGTTCAATTAAAAATAGCGCGTCGCGGGCACGTACGCTGTCTTGCGCCAGTATTCCCGGAGGAGCATTCTGGAAAAGGGCCGCCCTGGCAGAGGAGTTTCCCGCCTGCTCGTAAATCCCATCGAGATCCACATAAAGCCGGTAATCATTTGCGTTTAGTTGGATTGCGCGCTGATAAAAACTGGCTGCGCTGGCAAGGTCGTCCTTTACACGCCACTTGTAGACCCCAAGGTTCCGCAGCAGTACGGAACTTTTCATGCCTTGATTCAAAGCCCGTGTCCAAAGGTCCGCCGCCGCGTCGTAGCGCTGGTGGGCGAACAAAAAATTGCCCAACGCATATTCGGCATGCACATCCGAAGGATGATCCTGAACGGCCTCCTTCAGCACGGCGACATCTGCAATTCGATTGGGGAAGAAGTCCGCGGCTTGCATGGAACTCGCTTTATCCGCGTCCTGCTGCGCCTGCTTCAGGCGTCCTTCCTGGCGGGCGTTCGAAGCCAAATAGTACTCAATCATGGGAGATAGATTTGCTGACGAGAGGCTGGCCTGCGCCGCATGAAGCACAGCGTCTGAAGATTGCCATGCGCCGAGATCGTGATACCAGGAGGCGACGGCAAGATAGTTCTGCGGATCGGAGCTGAATATCCTGGTCCACGTTTCGCTGGCCGATTTCTTCGGATCTGACGCAGCGATCGCATCCACCTGCGATCGCTCGGCAAGAGCATACGGCAACAGTGGCATTTTTTGAACCGCTTCCGAGGAGGCCAGGACTGCTTTCTGAAGATTTCCGGCCAATCGCTCGGCAGCCGCTAAATCCGCCAGGGCAAATGCATCCTGCGGATTGTAACTGACGGCTCGTTGCAGCAGGGCTGCGGCTTTCTCATATTGCCCCTGGCGTATTTCGATCTCGCCTAGTTCTACAAATGCGGAGGCGGGCGGACCGCCGTAATGGATGGAAGCCCAAAACGAGTTTTTCGCCAACGACAGACGCCCCTGTGCCCGATACACTACTCCCGCCGCATATCTGGCGGAGGGATTTTCATTGTTGCGCTGGAAGGCGCGAGCAAGAAGGGACGCGGCTTTTTGAAAATTCGTCGCGCGATATTGATACCAGGCTTCACTCTGCAAAGCGGGGACATAACCGGGATCGCGTTGCAGGACTTCGTCGTAGACCTTCAACGCCCTTTGCATGTCTCCGCTTTTTTGCAAAAATATACCGCGGCGATAGAGCGCTTCGACAGGCGTGTGAGGGCTGTCTGGAATGGGTGCTTCCAAAGCAGTGCCGACGGAGTCAGCCAGGTCAGGATTGCCATCGATCGGTCCGGATGCGCGCCATTGCAGAAGCACCTTACCCTGTGCGGATTGGATTTCTACATTCAGGTCTCTTTTTGCATTCGCAATACTACTCTGAAGCGGAATGGTGTAAATGACCGGTTGCAAGGGCGCCAGATGGACACCACGAAATTCTCGCAACAGCGTAGACCCCTGTTGAATGCGAACGGATGCATTCGGTATGTCAGCCACGGGACTCACAATCAACTTGATTGCAGGGCTTCCCTGCCCGTTGCCGGGATAAATGACATTCACTGCCATCTGACTTGTCGCCTCCACAAATCCCCCGTCCAGGCCGCAAACCGGGTACCAGTACTCAGTCCACTTCTCCACTCTCCGCGGATTCATGAACTCGCGGTATCCCTGGGTATAAAAGCGCCCGCTTTGAATCTCGTTATATGGACCGTCATCATCGCTGAGGATGTGGTCCCATATCTTTCCGCTGGGCGCTGTGCCCCAGCTCCAGATCTTTTTTCCAGGGTCCTGGCGAAAGTCCGCCACATGCACGACCCCATAGTTGGAGCGATGATAGTAGACGCCGAAGAAATTGCGATGGGAAGCGCGAGCGAAAATTGCCATGGCAGCCGGATTGTTCCTGTACCAACTCCGGTCCACGCCATGCCATACCGGCCAGCTCTGCACGATGGCAAAAGGATCGTCGGAGATGGTCTCACGCATGGGATAGATGTACTGCATGTCGTCTGTGGCTTTCACGGCGGTATTGGTCCAGAACAAATACAGGTGGTCCTGCGGTGTCGAGTTGAACAGGGTGACCTGCTCCTCCACACGGGCCGTTTCCGGCCGCAGGGTCAGAGCGATCTCCCAGTGCATGTTAGAAACCCAATCGATGGCTCCCACAATGGCGGTAGAGCTGCCATCGGAATGATGCTGCAGCACGTACTCCACAGGAGAGACGGTGTCATTGGTGTGCGCATAGGGAAAACTGAATTCCATACCCCCGGAAATCCATGCGCCACGAGCGCCAACCAGTCCATACTTAACTACGCGGTTGCGATACAGGACCTCCCGATGGTCGATCTTGTCGTAGACGGAATATAGATGGCCGCCAAGATCGGGAAGGATCGTCAGCTTCAGGTATTGATTTTCGAGATAAATGGCTCTGTAAGTCTTCTGAATTTTATGGTCTGTAAGACTGTCCATCATTGTGTAGGGATAGACATTTTTCCGATTGATCAATGGGAAAGCTGGGTTCGGGTCCGCGGGCCCGAGCTCGTAGGTGGGAATTGTGATGGTCCCTTCCCATGCATCGACCGCTGCTCCTGACGCAAGCATCGGCGCAAGCAGAAAAAGAAGTGCGGTCAGCCGTATCGCCTTTCGACATCGGTTTACTACCATATAGAGTCCCCACATTTTCAAGGATTGTCACTTAATTAAAGATCGAGACACGAATTGTCAGCGCTATTGGCCTGGATTGGAGCGGTTCGCCCGAAAGCAACGTAAGCGCTTTGGATTATTTTCGATTCTGCGATGTGTTGTACCGTTCTCCCCTCGCCTGCCCTTCTAACGATCCAAGTGGAATAGTACGATAACAAACAGAAACATTCCAATCGCATAAAAATAATATAACGAAGCTTTTCGATGGTATATACTTTGGTGGATATTTCAACCCCCAAGTTACCCGCGGGGACGTGTTGGGATGTGTTTAAAAAGCCGATCTTGCTTCAGCTATTTGCATCTGAACGGCATATTCACCCGTCATCTCTATTTCCCGCATTGCTCGTTGGCCCAATCTGCCTCGTCTGTTGCGCTATCCGAAAGGTGCAGGATGGCGGTATGAACGAACTTCTTAAATGCGTTGATTGATTGCTTCCAAATGAAGATGAATCGTGCAGCCGTTGCCAGTGGCAAGATCTTCCGGAGAGTGTTCGTGAACAAATGGATCCCAACATTTTTAGTCTTGATTACAAGCATGCCCACTGCGCTAGCAGCCAAACCCGCAATTTTCAAGAGCACGCAGGCGACCCATGATGTCGCCCTGGAGACAGACCCCCATTCCGCGTTCTGGCGCGGGGCGTTGCCGATATACGCGGAAGTTGACAAATATGGGCGTCCCCTCCCCCGCTACCGGACGGAAGTGCTTTCCCGCTGGACGAAGAACAATCTTTATTTTTTGTTTGTCTGTCCTTATGAAGAGCTATACCTTAAACCCTCCCCTGACGTCATGGCGAAGACCAATCTGCTTTGGAATTGGGATGTAGCGGAAGTTTTTATCGGGTCTAACTTCCAAAATATTCGGCACTATAAGGAATTTGAGTTGTCCCCACAAGGTGAGTGGCTCGATCTCAGTATCAATCTGGACCATCCGCACCACGAAGACGGATGGACCTGGAAGTCAGGATTTGCAACGGCCGCCAGGATCGATCGCAACACCAGGGTATGGTACGGGGCGATGCGTATTCCCTTCTCGGCCATCGATCGCCGGAAGCCAGCACCTGGAAATGATTTCCGCATCAACTTGTTCCGCAGCCAGGGACCACCAGCCGATCAGAAGCAGGTGGCCTGGCAGGCTCCTATGAGCGATTCGTTTCACGTTCCGGAGCATTTTGGATTACTTGAATTGGTTAAGCGCAGATAAGGATTTCGAAACACTCCAGCACTCGTTTTACAGAGGGGGCCTTGAACAGGATGAAGCTATTGGATCGCAGAAGCTTCGTGCATCTCGCTGGCGCAGCTTGTATTTCAAGCAGTGTCCCGCACGCTCTTGCACAATCGCCGCCACACGTGGCTGTTTCTGGCGCTACGCCTATGCGGCTGGGGGTACACCTTTGGATTCCCGTGGGAGAATCTATCGACGGTGCGGTAAAAAGCGTCCATGATATGGGCCTGCCAACCTGCCAGATAGGGTTCAATCGCCTGACTCCCGATGTCGCAAGCCCAGCAAAAATAAAAAATGCTTTGGAAAAATACGGAGTGGAGGCCACAGCATTCAGTGAACATGGTCCAGGAGTTCGGATATACGACTTCTATCGAGGGCCGGAAACAATTGGGATCGTTCCCCCAGCCACTCGACAAGCCCGCATTCGCAACCTGAAGTTGGCCTCCGATATAGCCAGCCAGTGCGGGATCCCGGCTGTCCATACGCTTTGCGGTTTTATACCGGAAAATCCCAACGATCCTCTCTATCCGCAGGCGGTGTCTGCAGTGAAAGACATTGGCGGTCATTGTAAAGAGCGAGGACAAATATTTCTTTGTGAGACTGCAACGGAGACACCGATCACGTTGCTGCGACTGATTGAGGACGTGGGCCTCGACAATGTCTTTGTAAATCTCGATATGGCCGACCTCATTATGTGGGGAAAGGGAAATCCGGTAGACGCCATGGATGTAATTGGACATCGCGTCCGCGGAATTCATGCAAAAGACGGCCTGTTCCCGACCAACACGAAAGATCACGGGGAAGAAGTTGCTATGGGGAAAGGAAAGGTCGACTTTCCCCTTGTGCTCCAGAAATTGAAGCAAGTGGGATACAAGGGAGCGATGACAATCGAATGCGAGGTCCCAGGGGCTAGCTCACACCAGCAGAAGATGTGCATCCTGGAATCGAAGGCCTTCCTTGAGGACCTGCTCGCCAGGACCTACAGCTAACACTGTAGACAACCATTGGGAACTTCCCCTCTAAAAGAACAGCAACAATAACAAAAGGGAGATTGCATGCGACTTTTGATTGTCCGCCTAATACTGGCGCTCATGGCCCTATCGACATCGGCATATGCTCAGCGGCCTGGCAACTTCCGCATCCTTGGACCAGGCGGCGGCGGCGCGATGTTTTATCCCGCCATCAGCCCTAACGACCCCAGGACAGTCCTGGTGGCCTGCGATATGTCCGGCTCCTACATCACACATGATGCGGGCCTGTCCTGGCGCATGTTCAACCTGCGCGGACCGGTGCATTTTTTTATTTTCGACCCGCTCCAGCCAAACGTCATCTATGCCCA
>JAJYGR010000273.1 GCA_021790655.1 Acidobacteriota bacterium
CGTCCCTCGCCAAACTTCCCGGGAATATCAAGGATCCCCCAGAGTCAACAGACGTCTGTCTCCTCCTACGCCATCAGCTAACGGATTTAATTTGTCTCGATGTTCGCTAGAGTACCTCCGCTTTTCGGGCCTCGATCAACTCGCGCACATCTTTGAGCTTGTGCGAACTGAGATTGTCCAGCACCACCACGTCGCCGGCTTCGAGTGTAGGGCACAGGATTTGTCCGACATAGGCGAGGAAGATATCGCCGTCGATGGCTTCCTCGATGGTCATGGACCCCTTGATTCCGCCGAGGCGCATCGCCGCCAGGATGGTCAGGATCTTCCAGTGGCCGCCAGGCGTGGATGCGTGGATGCGGCGTCCTCCGACGCAGCGCGCGTAGAGCCGCGTCATCGAGGTGGTGACCCCGCTTTCGTCGAGGAAAATCGGGTGTTCTAGAGGGATCGTACGGATGCGCTCGACGAACTCTTCGCGCTTCCGGAGATTGGCGAGGATGCGCGCTCGGTGGCGTGGACCGACTTTTTTTCAGACGCAGATGCAGCCGCTTCAGCACTCCATCGCGGATGCCATTCTTGATTTTCTTCGCTGCGGAGGTCGCGGGCATGATGCAAACGACCCTGTTCCGTCTTCCGTTTCCCCCACTATTACAGGAATATGAGCGGCCATGCCGTCCGCGCTTCGATTGACCGGATCAGTTGAGGAAATAGGCTGTATTTCACATACTGATAAGGTCAGCCATTTCGCCGCCCAGATAGTTGTGTGGGTGAATTCGCTCGTCTCAGACCGCCCCGCAACAGCGCTTGAATTTTTTTCCTGACCCGCAGGAGCAAGGTTCATTGCGGCCCGTCTTGCCGGTCTTCGGTCTTGTCGTGGAGGGGTTCTGCCGTTCGCGCCAAAATTGATAGATGGCAGCAACGCAGCCTGGAATGATCTCCGGAACGGCATCGAGCATGGCATCTTCATCTTCCGGATCGATGGGAAGTAATGAGTTGCCCTCCTCATCTCTACACAGCGCGAGGATGGGCATGAGCAGGACGCCGTCCCGTTTATGCCGCATCAATGGCTCCCAGGCGTCGATGCGCAAGCGGACGGCATCCAGAAATCCTTCGCCCCAGTCCGTCGCAATGACCACGCCATCCGGGGTCTCCCAGAAGATCGGCGCAAGGCCCGCTGGATCGTTTTGCAGTGTCTGGAGAATCTCGTTGTAACGGCCCAGGATGATCGAAAGAATTGCGTTCGCCTCTTCCGCGCTCTCGAAGACAGGCCCGTCACCGCCCCAGACGACCGGCAACCATTCGCTGGGCAGAATCATTTCCGGTCCAACCGCGATGCCAGTCAGAAATCCATCGAGGTCGGAAATCTCCATGCAGTTGGGCGGGGCATGGTCCGACATCAGGAACTTCTCCAGCGGGTCGAGATCAATGTGATTGTTGATAGACTGGGCCATGACGGAACCTCATAGATTTTGTGGCGATGTGGTTTCCCTGCATGGATCATGATATCCGCGCGGGGCGGGAATCCGCATCCATCAGTCGCGGCAAACGACGCACAAGGAGACGATATGTCGGACGAGGACTTGAAAGCGGAGATCGAACAATTACGAGCGGAGAACGAGCGGCTCAAAAATAAAAGCGTTCGCGGCCTGAGCCTGAAAGTAAGTGAAAAGGGCGGGGTGTCGCTCTATGGTGTTGGCAGGTTTCCGGTGACGCTTTATAAAGAGCAATGGAAGAAGATCCTTGGCATGGCCGGGGAGATTGAAACCTTCATCCGCGAGAACGACCACCTGCTCAAAGCCAAAGAATAAAGGCGAAACATGCCTGTCGATGCGTCATAGCTCCCAGGAAGCGGAAGAAGCGGGAGCGCGGCCCGGATGTATGGATTCTGCGGTATCGGGAAGGCGAAAAGCATCCGCAGGGAACCTCCCTCAAACTCCTCTCACTGGTCGAGAAAAATGGCCTTGAATTGATAGCCTGACGACGCACGGGAGCGCTGTTGAAGGGATCTTTTCCGACGCAAACATGTCGTACTACCATGGGCCATAGATTTCACAAAGCTACAGCCGCTGCTGGAGCCCTTGGATGGTGTGGTGAGGGTTACCGTTCTGCCGTTACTTCAACCTTCAAACCAGTCCTAGCTTGGCCAGCACCGGGGCCGGACAGCCCTGCCATGAAGCCTGCGGCTCGTTGCCCAGATATGGCAGGTCTCGTATGCCCATCTCGCTGGTGTAGTAGCCGCCCAGCACCAAGTCGCGAAGGCGGTTGAAAAAGGCAACGGCGCGCGCATCCTCTGGCGCAGCTTTGTGCGAATAGGCAATCCGGTCGAGGATTTGCGCCTGTTGGTCGGCAGCGCAGTCCACAAAGTTGTGCTGGAAGGTGGGTGTACACTCCGAATCCAGCCACGCCAAGCCATAGCGAACTTCCGTCAGGAGTTCGCCGCGCTGATAGTCCAGCCAGTCGTCCAGAAACTCCGGAACCCCCGCTTCCGTGGCACTGCCGGAATTTTCATCCGCCGGAAGGATGCAATCGCTGAGGACCTGGATCGTCCTCCACTCGTGGGGATGCAACACCTTGGGCTGATAAGTATCCACAGCCCCATCGCTGGCATGTTCCCCGGCAACGGATGATCCAGGCATCGCCTTCGCTACCTCTGCAGCCAAGGACGCCAATGGCATCCAGCCAGCCAAGGGCGCGGCCATCATCATCTTCAGGATGGCGCGGCGTTGGAAACGAAGTGTTCTGTTCGGGTAGTTCTTCTCTTCCACCGCGCCCTCCTGCGATGATGGAATTCCATCGGCGTTAAACATTTTGCGCCCGCACCTGCGCGGTGATGTATTCCGAAGTGCGCCATGCCAGGGCCAGGATGGTCAACGTGGGGTTCTTGTCCGCAAGGCTGACGAACGGCGCCCCATCGGCAACAAAAAGGTTCTTGCAGTCCCATGCCTGGCAATGCGGGTTGAGCACCGACGTTTCCGGGTCACTTCCCATGCGCGCGCCGCCGACTTCATGGATGGCCTGCCCCCCGCGAGAAATTCCGCCGGTTTTCGCCGGTTCGGAAGATGCGATGACCTGGCCACCCGCCGCCTGGATGATTTCCAGAAATGTTTCCTGCATGTGGCGCGCCATCTGGATCTCCTCCTCGCCCCATTGGAAGTGGAATTTCAGGGTCGGAATTCCCCACTGGTCCACGGCCTTTTCATCGATCTCGCAGTAACTTTCCCGGTTGGGAATCATCTCCCCGCGTCCATGAAAATTGATGAAGGAGCCGTACAGTCTGCGACTTTTCTGCTTCAGGGCCAGCCCATAGCCTTCCCCCAGAAAACGCTCGGACCCATTCAACACTCCCAGTCCCGGCATGCCTCGACGTCCTCCGTCGAATTCGATATGGTAGCCGCGCGAAAACGGAAGCTCGCGCTGCCTCCGGTAATTCCACCAGGGCATGTAGAGATGCATTCCCCCCACGCCATCTTCGTTATGGGGCGGCATATCCATCAAAGAGGGAAAAAATCCGTTCACGTCCGACATGACGGAATCCATCAGGTATTTGCCCACCATTCCGCTGGAGTTGGCCAGCCCGTTGGGGTGATGCGGGCTGCGGGAATTCAGCAACAGGCGCGCCGTTTCACAGGCGCTGGCGGCCAGAACAACCACCTTTGCGCGCGCCTGGACTTCCTGCCCGGATTTTTTGTCGATGTACGAAACGCCGGTGGCCCGTCCGTCCGGGCCGGTCAAGACCTCCCGCACCATGGCATGGGAGCGTATCTCCAGATTGCCCGTTTCCCGGGCCGGAAACAACAGCGTTGCTGGCGAGGAGAAGTTGGACCCCAGCCGACAACTGCGCTCGCATTGCGCGACGTAATGGCAGGCAGGCCGTCCGTTCAATGGGCGAGTGAGGACTGCCAGCCGGGAAGGAATGCAGGGAATATGTAGACTTTTACAGGCCCTCTGAACCACCAGTTCATAGCAGCGCGGTGCCGGTGGGGGCAGGAACTTTCCATCGGGAAGGTTCTCCATGCCCTCGGCGGAACCGAAGACCCCGATCAGTTCTTCCGTCTTGTCGTAATAGGGGGCCAGGTCTTCGTAGGAGATGGGCCAGTCGAAGCCCTTGCCGTCGCGGCTGTACGGCTTAAAGTCGTAAGGTCCGTTGCGCAGGGAGATGCGTCCCCAGGCGTTGGTGCGGCCTCCCAGCATACGGGAACGGAACCACATCCAATCGCTTCCCGGCGCATTGGAGTACGGTTCGCCCGCAATCTCCCAGCCTCCAACAACGGCCTCAAACCCGCCGAACGGCTGCGTGGCGCTTGCCCCGGCACGGTGGGGCGCGTCGTAGACCCACTCCAGCCACTTGGAATCTCTGGCTGCGTCGTACCAGCCTCCGGCTTCCAGCATCAGGCACTTGGCACCGGCCTTGGTCAGGTTATAGGCGGCCATTCCACCGCCCGCTCCAGAGCCAACAATGATAACGTCATACGGATCGGAGCTAAGCCTCACGTCTGTCATTTCCCTGCCTCGGCAACAACCGCCGGAGAGGTTCTTTTCTCCAGGCGGACGAGATGAATGCTGGTGGAGTTGTTTCCTTCATCGTCGAAGGAGATGGTTCCTGAAACTCCGGGAAAGTCCTTCACCCTGGCAATCTGGTCGCGCACCCGGGCGCGATTCGCTCCGGTCGTGCGCAAGGCACGCACGATCAGGCACATCGCATCGTATGTCTCGGCGGCGGCAGGGCTGGGAGAGGTCCCGGTGGCTTGCCGGTAGCGGCGGGCAAACGCTTCCTGCGCGCTTGCATTCTTTTCGCCAGAGACGACCGTCCAGATGCCCGCAGACCCGGAACTCTTCTTCCCCAATGCATCGGGCGCGGGAAAGTCCAGCCCGGAACCGGCCTGCGCCGCCTTTGGCGAAAGATAAACTGGGGCGCGTACTTCAGCTTTCCCGATGGCTTGCATCAACCTGCCAGCGGTTTCCGGTTGCGTCCAAAGAACGATCGCCTGCGGAGACTGCGCCTGCATCCGGGCCAGCAAGGGGCCAAAATCCAGATGGAGCGAATCGAGAACGAGAGCATCGGGAGCTGACGCGCCCAGTCCCCGCGCGGCCTGCTGCACCGCCGCACCGCCAACCCGCCCGTCGTGATCGCGCTCGGTGATGAGAAGGACCTGTTTGAGGCCACGATTCCGATAAATCTCCTGGGCCATGGTCTGTGTTGCAAGCGCATCGCTCGGCCCCATACGGAAGATCCAGGGAACATCCACTTGCGTCGTTGTTGCGTCCGAGGAAAGGGTCAGAATGGGGATGCCGATTCGGTTGCCAACCTGTTCGCTGATGTGGGCCGCATCTCCGCTCGTTGAAGTGACCACGGCCACGGACTGCTCAACGAAGACCAGGTGCAGCAGCACATCGGAAATATGCCCCCAGGAGGGACCACTCTCATCGCCAACGACGAGCGCCACGCGGCGTCCTCCGGACAGGGTTTTTGGGGCCATGTCGCGCAAGGCCATTTGCGCGGCGGCCACCATCGCTTCTCCCTCGGCCTTTTGCGGGCCGTGGAGTGGGGCCAGCAAGCCAATATGAATCACCGGTTCCGGCAGATCGTACGCCGATTCCCGCTCCGGTCCGGCGTAGCTCACCCCATTCGTTGCGATGGAAGCGTAGGGTTGCGGGGAATTCTTCCGGTTCTGGGCGCATGTAACCGCGACGCTGCCCACCATGGCGCACAGCAAGACGGCGACGGCCAAAGGATTTGCGAAAATGCGTGGGAATGATTTCGCCATGCTCGGCCTGTCGCAAACACGGCTGCCTTTCCATCGGTGCTCCAAAGGACGCATCATCGCGCAGAGACCATCGGCTTGCTCTTCCAATCCGTGCGGTGTTCCGGCCAGTACACGAACTGCCCGTTCTGAATCTGGGCAAAGGTGATAGGCGCAATGTCATTTAAGGCGTAATCGAAAAACGCAGTGCCGCTGACTCCCTGATAGGGCTTCATCTCGTAGTCGCGCAGCGCATCCATGATCCGGCCCCGGTTCAGTCCCGCCTTTTGAATGGCGGCAAGCAGGATAGTCATCCCATCGAAGGCATACGAGGCGTAGGCGTCCGGCTCCGCGTGGAAGCGGGCCCGATACCGCTGGCGAAACTGCTGCCACTGGGGGTCCGCGCGCGTGGGATCCAGGGGCGTGACGACAACCAGACCTTCCGCCGCCGGACCGGCAATCTCCATCACCTCTGGATAGGCGATGCGGCTGCTGCCAAAGACGGGCTGCCGCATTCCCATGTCGCGCATCTGTTTCAGAATCATCCCTGCCTGGCGCGCATCTCCCCAGATGACCAGCCCATCTATTCCGCTTGCATTCAGTGTACGCAATTGCGAGGAAAAATCGGTGTCGCTGGGAGTGAACTTCAAGACCACCTCCGGCTGGCGCCTCATGCGCCGCGCGGTGTCGAAAAATATCCGGTCGCCCTCGCGTCCATAGCGGTTGTTGACCTGGAGCAGGCCGATTTTTTTCAGCTTGCGCTGGTTGAAGATATAGTCCGCCAGCGCGTACCCTTGCTGCCGGTCGTCGGGAAAATCGTGCATCAGCCACGGAATGCGGGTCTCCGTTACGGTGGGATCGTTGGTCGCCGTGTCCATGATGGGCAACTCCAGCTTGAGCGTGGCCCGCAGTTCGATGTGGGTGGAGGCGGAATCGACAGAGCCGAGCATGGCCCACACCTGCTGGTTGAAGTACATGTCCACGATGGCCATCGACGAAGCGCCCCAGAGCGGCAGGTCGTCATGCACCAGCAGGGCAAAGGGTTTGCCGCGGTCCCCGCCGCGTGCGTTCGCCTCCTCGACGGCCAGTTGCGCCCCGTGCAGCATGGGGATTCCATACTGCGAATCGTAATTGTCCTTGTCCAGCGGACCGAGGAAGCCAATGTTGACGGCCTGTAAATGGGCCAGATCGCCGTCCGGCACGCTGCGCGCCCCGCCATCGTAGGCCAGCGTGCTGGGTGCCACATACCACTCCTGATACGGCTTGCGGAAGCGGCGATAGGGGACCGCCTGCAACGGCATGTTGGCATACGGAGCAGCGGCGGCAGGCTGTCCGGCATTTTTTCCGGTGGCCTGCGACGGGGCCGTCGTTCGCGACGGAGCGGACTGGGGCCATGCGGAACCAGCCAGAACCCCGGCCACGACCCAGGTCAGGAAGCAGCACCGAACCGCCGCAGTGCTTTGAATGTTCATGGTCGCAAACCTCCTCCGCCAGCCTCTACGTTTATCCAATGTTGCGTGCCGAGGCGCGCGGTTGTTCCTCCGATTCAAAGATGACCATCGCCTCCATTTCCACCAGCAGGCTCGGCCAGCACAGAATGGCCTGGATTCCGGTGGACGCCGGGAGAACATCCAGCCCCTGCTGCTTGAAAAATTCCGTGCGAATTTCGTTGAAGTCCGCGTAATCGCGCTCAATGTCCCGCAGATAGCAGGTCGTCCGCACGACGTCCTTCCAGGTGGCGCCCTCGGACTCCAGCAAGGCGGTAATGTTTTGGTAGGCGCGCCAAGTCTGTGCCCGGAAATCTCCCGGATGGACGGTCTGGCCCTGTTCGCCCACGCTTGCGGTCCCAGAAATCAGAAGGATCGTCACTCCTTTGATGTCCAGGCGCAGGCCGCGCGAAAACGACGATGGCTTCTGATAGCAAAAGGCCTCATTCAGGGCTTGCGGCGCACTGATGGCCTTCTTGGAAACCGGTTTATGGGTCTTGCGTGGGGGGACAATCTCGGCGATGTCGGTTGCTGTCTGAGTCATAAAATTCTCCTTCTTGAATTATGGTTGGCGAATGCCGTGGCTCAAACCCTGGGCCGTGGCCACCCAAATGTCCTTCCCCTGGAAGGACATATTGAGAATGTAGTTGTGGGCCAGGGATGTGGGCGTTTCCATCCTGTTTTTCTTGCCGTCTGGATGGGTAATCAGGACTTCTCCGCGCCCGGTCTTCTTGTCGGGCCGATAAGTGACCCAGGTGTTCGTCTTGTAATCGAGTTCGCTGAGACCTCCTTGCGTACAGGCCCATACCTCATTGCCACGCGACTGTACCCCGTTGATGAAGTTGGAGATCAGACCACTGTCCTTGGTCAGATAGTTGTGCCAGTTTCGCCCGTCATAGCCGCTCAGTCCAAAGTAGGTAGAGGCCCAGAACATCTTCGTATCGGGGTTATAGGAAACGCTGCTGACGATGTTGTGGATCAGTCCCTGGTTGCGGTACAGGACGATCTCCATCTCGCCATCGGGATCGGTGTAGGGTCTCCAATACTGACCGGCAATGTCATAGACGACCACGCCACCGCCCCACGCCGCGATGTACACCTTCTTCGCGCTCACGGCGATGGAATAGGCCCAGGGTTCCTGAAAGGGCGCGTTGGTTTCGTTGAAGATGGACCAGCTACCGTTATAGGTATTCAAACGGCTGGCCCCGGCGGTGGTGGCAAACCACACGTATTTTCCCTGCACGGCCACGCCATACACCAAATCGTTGGCCAAGCCGCTCGACAGGCTGGTGTAATTCCGGAACTGGCCGGCAGAGTACACGCTGGCCCCGCCAAAGGTCGCGATCCAGACATCTCCGGTCTGCTTGTCCACGGCCACCGACATCACCGCGTTGGACACCATGCCGTCGGCGGTGGTGAAGATCTTTCTCACTCGGCCATCCTCAAGCAGCACCAGACCATGTTCGGTCCCAGCCCAAACCCGCGAACCATCCACCGTCACGCAAAATACTTCCCCTGCCGGAAAGCCGTTCGCCTGCGTGTAGTTGACCCACTTGGTATACAGCGGAGGATTCTGGGCTACTGCGCCTAC
>JAJYGR010000192.1 GCA_021790655.1 Acidobacteriota bacterium
GGACCAACGAATACCGGAGTCACAATTTTGTTGCATCACGGTGCGCGGCGTCGTATTTTGACATATCCCGGAACCATGAGCGTCATGTCGCGCGCCGACCTCAACTTCGAGTATCTTGCCTCCGCGCGGCATTTCCATCTGTCCTCCCTTTTTCTGCAACGCGCGCTGGCCCCCGATTTGCCTGCATTGTTTCACGATTTAAAACACGCAGGCTTGACGATATCGCTGGACACGAATGATGACCCAGAGGACCGCTGGGACGGGGTTCTGGATCAGCTTCTGGAGTATGTGGACGTATTGCTGCCGAATGAAGATGAAGCCTGCCGGATGGCCAGACGCGACACCGTGGAAGAAGCGCTTCTGGTACTGTCCAACCGCGTGCCTTGCATTGCCGTAAAATGCGGCTCTCGTGGCGCATTGGTACAAGCCGACGGAAAACTCTCTCGAATTCCACCCGTACTCGTACAACCTGTGGACACCATCGGGGCCGGCGACAGCTTCAATGCGGGCTTTCTTTCCTCATACTTGCAAGGTGCGGATCCAGCGGAATGTGCGTCCGCAGGGAATGTGACCGGTGCCCTCTCTACATTGCGACCGGGCGGCACTGAAGCATTTCGAGATTCCCAATTGCGCGATGCATTTCTAAGCCAACACCATGTAGCACGGTAAGACTGCTGGCCTTTCGGGGAGCCACCCGATCATGGCACATCACCGCTGTCCAGTTAAAAGCCGAATAGAATCAACTGGTTGCCTGAATCGGATAATTCAGTATCGCAGCCGGATAGCTGAAGTGCCTGTAATATGGGCGTTTTCTCGAAAAGAGTTAGGCTGAGAATCTGTAGGATTTGATAGAGGCTGGCATCCAACCCGGGCCGTTTGCGGGTGTCAAGATGTACTGCTACATGGCAATGCTGCCTTTGTCGAAATGCCCCAAAATAATGCACATTTTCCATTTCTGGCCGCTCCAGACGCCTGCCCATGAACCTCTGTTGCCAGTTTTCCGTGGAACCTCAGTTCGGTGTGCTTGTACCGGATTTACATGCTGCCGTTCAGCGGCGCGCTCCTTAGGACTGAAGGATCGGTCGAGAGTCCAGCCTGTCAAGTATCTCCATAAAACGGGGGCGATTGCGGTAACGCAGCCGGATGTCCGCCACTGACTGCTTCCACTCGTCCTCACGGTGGAGCGATTTCAGGATCGGGCGCATCTTGCGGAGGTATGCTGCAACGGCTTCATAGGCCGAGACGTGCGCGCGTGTCAGAGTATCGTTGACGCGCTGACGGTAGATTTCCAGCGCGCGGTCAGGATGCGTCTTCGCTACCGCTTCGGCCACGCGGTCCGCATAGTTGTCGAAGCCAAGCCACGGCAAAGCTCCCCGCATTTGCTTTTGGTCCGCGCGCATTTTGTCATACCAACGGAGCGCGTCCTCTTGACGCCGATCGGCAATGGCCATATCGATCAATACGTCATAATGGGGGCGGCCAAGCATCCGCGATCGGGCTTCCGTCCGCAACAAGGGCAACAGATAGTCGGGCGTTGGCAGGGGCCAGCTTGCGGAAACCGCACCTGTGCCTTTTTCTTTGCGCTCTGTCGCAACCGAGTCTGGAGACACGCCGGTCTCCAGAAAGTCGAGCGCAAAAGGGCGGATGGTGTCCTGACAGCCGGCGCTCTTGGAAGTAGCCATGAGATGTTCGAACTTCTCGCGGTTCGGGTTCTCAAAGAATTCCCACGCTGCGTGCGCAGCCACGATGTCCCACCGCCCTCGAAGGCGGGCCGCTTCTCCCATCGATTTACCGAGATTCGACGCTATGCCTGGAAACCTGTTGACAGTTTTCTCAATCCCCTCGGTCGCCCAGCATTCGGCTTCGTCATACCGTTTCCGCTCAATGAGGAGCTTCACCAGACGCTCATAGCTGTCCGTCATGCGCGCTTCGCGTTCGCAAACCGCAAGAATCTCGCCTTCGCGCCCGGCTTTTTTCAGAGCATGGACCAGCCAGTCGCTGATTCGATCGCGATGAAATCTGCGCTGAAAATCGTCCCCCGCTTTTGCTTGGGCCTTCAGCCGCAGGGTCAATTCATCTGCTGCCACCGACCATGCAGCAGGTTGGACAGTCCCATTGAGCACCACATCCGAACTGTTGCCGATGACGTCGTACTCGTCCTGAAGGTGTGCGTCGATGGCGAAGAGCAGTTTACACGTCGGCGTCAGGCTCGATTCGACCACAGCTTTGAAGATCACCGGAAAGCATTCGCCGAGCGCCGATGCCGTTTCACCTTCATCGTCCGATTGCCCAATTTGTTCCATTCCGTGCGCGATGATCTCCTGCCCCAACCGCACCACGGCGTCAGGCTGCCCCAGCTCAACCATCCTCTCCAGGCGATGTTTAAGCCGACTGTAATCCGGCGTGTGTCCCTCGCCGGTCCAGTTGTCTCTCCAGCCGGTTTCGGACGTGACGCGCCTCAGTTCCTGCCGCGCCAGAACAACCAGGCGATCTACGTCTCCTTCTCCCAAAGCAATGCGCTCGCAAAACTCCTCGCGCAGTTCCGGGTACCGTTCCGTCAGCGACCAGACCAGGGCGACCAATTCCTCGCGGCCCTTCGCGTCAATGTGCTTCCGGATCTTTTCATCCGATACTTGCGGAGATCTCCGTCTATTTCTTGAAGAAAGCCTCCATTCAACTGCCTCTTCTTCGGGGACATCGGTCTCCTCGGCACTCGCATCCGGGTCATCGTTCGCCATCATTGCCCATCGCGGGTCTTCTGGGTCCGCCAGAGGAACTTCGGCGTTCTGTCCTAGTAACTCCAGATAAGCGGCGACCAGCGCGACAGCATGCTTACAGCCGTTTATGCCCACCGGGCAGGTGCATCGGGAATGAAGACCACCGACTTTCTTTTTGCCCGGTTCACACCAGACACAGACAGCGTAGCGATCTCCGCCGATCACGGAGGCCAACAGACGGTCGTCTTCGGATACCGCAAGGTCATGGACTCGCCCCTGGCGTTGGTAGGTTCTGCCGCGGGAGACCGAACGCTCGCCAGCCCAACCAGTCAGATCGTCCCAACTCAGAGATGCCCAGTATTTCTTCGGGGGCTGGTGTTCTGTGCCTGTTGCCGCTGCGCGCTGCCGCTTCTGGCTCATGAGGAATTCCCTGCGAAAATCCTACACGGAGATGCGGCTACCCTGGAATCATTCCGGTTGAGCGGTATGCCTGAGTTGGACTTCCCGGCGGCCGGCTGTCGGGTGCTTCCGTTAATCGTCAGCGCCATGCTGTCTTTGGGCAGGTAAACGGCGGTCGTCACAAGGTCGTAGACCGGAGCCAGGCGCGCTTCGCCGAGTACATCGTCATAGACAATCCAGAAATTCTTCAGATCACGCCGCAAATACGCACGTCTGTCGCCGCGGCGACCGAGGCGTCGAGCATCACCCAATGTTGTTCTGGACGCAAAAAAATGAAATGCAGGCCACCCGTCGAAAAGTTAGTCCTTGTCATGGTTGGGGCCCGCGAAATTCGTTCGCGCTTGACCATGCGAAATAGCGCGCGCTTGCAACTGCGGCGGAATTGGCAGGTTTCCCTTCGCATCGCGCCACAAGATCACATTTAGCTTCTGAGTATCGGCCATGTCGGCGTGGCTGAAATCCATTTGCGCAGATTGTTTGGCCCCGGGACTCTTTGGCGTGTTGGCCTGATAAATGCGTCCGTTGTCGCGGTTGGTGTAATCCGCGCTGTACGCTGGCTGCATTCCTCTGCCGGAAAATTCCGGCGCCATCAGCGGGGCGAAGGCGTCGTTGTTGTTCATGGGGGGCAGCCCGAGCAAACTTTCAATCGTGTGAACGGCGCTGACTGTTGTGTAGAAGTGATGGTCCAGGAACGGCTTTCCATTCGAGCCTTGGCGTGGCGCATATTTGCTAATCACCAACATCAGGCTGCGATGCGCGTCCACGTGATCGGCTCCCGACTGGGCATCGTCCTCCAGGATAAAAAATGCCGTGTCGTTCCAGTACTGGCTGTGCGAAACGGCATCCACCGCGCGGCCCACGGCAAGATCGTTGTCGGCGATCGACGCTTCGGGACGCGGCATTCCGGGTGTAGTACCTGCCGTGTGGTCGTCGGGCAGGCGAAGCATGACGAATTGCGGCATGGTGTCCTGTCCACGTCGGCGATCGGCAACCCATTTGTTGAAGTGGACCAAAAACTCGGCCACGCGAAACTGGTCGGGAACACTCAGATTGAAGTCCTGATACTGAGGATCGAAATGTCCGACCAGTTCAGGCTTGGTGGCCACGTCCCGGGCGATTAGAGGAATGTTCCATGGATACTGGCTGATGCCTCCACCATAGTTGACGGGGATGGAATCGCCTTTGCGGATATCGTTGGGGATGCAGGCCACAGGTGCCGGTTCGGGTGTACCGCTGCGCGGACTTTTCTCCTGCGCGGGCTTTTTGGAAGCGTCGCAAAACGTCGTCGCAACGAATTCGCCAAAGTGATAATAGGTTTTATTATGGCGAGCCAGGTTCGTCCAGAGATACCCACTGTCCGGCTCATCGATATCGGAAATCTTTTCCCGCAAAGGATACCCCTTCGCAACGACGCCTTCATAGTCGTAGGTGCGCTGACCGCCGCGATAACCCTGTTGCCAGGTCTTCTCCGTGTAGTCGCTGGTAATCGCGGCGGTCGACCAGACATGGCCATCGCCGGAGACTTCGCCAGAATCATAGAAGTTGTCAAGAATGCCGAACTGCGTGGCCAGTTTATGTTCGTTCGGCGTGATGGCCTCGCCATACATCGTCAGGCTCGAGTCGCCATCCCCTGCCTTCAGATCGCCGAAGACCTGATCGTACGATCGATTTTCCTTGATGATGTAAATGATATGGCGGATTGGGTTGGCTCCCCCACGAAACGCGACCTGTTGCTGTGCGGCACGCATACGGTTGCTCTGCAGCACCTCGCTGCTCAATTTGGACAAATGCTTGTCCGCGATGTTTGTGTCCACTGCTGCCAGAGAACCGTATAGAAGCCTGGCGATGTAAGTCCGCGGGACAGGCCTTGCCTCCGCTGCATTGGCAACGCGGGGCTGGAAGAAATTATTCGGCCCTGTTCCCTGCCCCTTGCCGGTGGCGATATAGAGATGGTTCGCGGTTGCAGCCAGCGCCGTTGGGTACCACTCCGTGGGTATAAATCCCAGTGGATGGATCGGTATTTTGCTGTTAAGTCTGAGCGCGCGCGGATTGAAAACTGCAATCGCATCCAGACTTGCATCGGCCACGTACAAACGGTTGCCGTCCGAAGAGAGCGCCAGTGCATCGGGCACGGCGCCGAAGTAAATCTGTCCAGGCAGCCGTGTATCGAAAAATCCAAGCAGATGCATCGACTGGCCCATTTTTTTACTGCCCGCCTTTTCCGGTTCGATGGCCACTGCCGCCACGGAATCGCGATTTGCCAGTGCAACATAAAGAACAGATCCACTTTGGTTGAGCGCAAGCGCAGCGGGATGCGAACTTGGATCGGTGGTCACTTGCGGCGGCAGCAAAGGCAGAATCTGCAATACACGACCATTCTTCAGATCCAGCTCTGCAACCGCGGAGGCATTCCAGAGCGCCACATAACCGAGGTTGCCGTTTCGCGTCGCAATCGCGGCTATGGGATAGGACGCAGGGACCGTGTTGCTGGTCGACAGATCGAAGCGATGCAGAATTCGGCCATCGTCGGCCTGAATCAACAACGCATCATCGGAGAGATTGTCAGCAACCAGAATCCTGTCGCTGGCCCCACTCCTGGAGGCGCCCGCTACAACGGCAATGCCTGTAGGGTATGGATTCGCCATTCCCGGCGGGAGTGGCTTGCT
The DNA here is from genome assembly GCA_021790655.1 of Acidobacteriota bacterium. Lineage (GTDB taxonomy): Bacteria > Acidobacteriota > Terriglobia > Terriglobales > Acidobacteriaceae > JAKAAZ01. Next base: position 5,843 of record JAJYGR010000192.1, read on the forward strand.
GGTCAACTGATTTTGTTGTCTTCCGTCGGCGAGCTGTTGCAGCGAGATGGGAATAATACGCTCTTCTGTCAGCCTTCCATGCGTGAATCCATATACCAGGATGCCGTTGCCAACCGCAGAGCTACCGTCCGGCAATGGGTTGCTCAGCGAAGCAATGCTGGCATATAGATGGCTGCCATCACTGCTGAACGCCAACCCTGAAAACAGCGTCTGCTTCGCGTGATCGGGCGTATGTCCATTCGGAAAGTCGAGGAATTGACCCGTCCGCGTGTCGAGCACCGCGATGGACTGCTCAAACTTCGACTCATAGGTACCGTAACCGGCATTCACTGTGGCGATATAGCGTCCGTTCGGAGAGATGGCAAGCATCATCGGTAGACTGTTGGTTTTCCGCGGACCACCGGGAACTGGCTCCATGATTTCTTTGCTGCTAGGCAGAAGGATCTTCCGGGCCGTCGGAGGAGTATTTTGCGCATGCATGGGTGAGTGGGAGAAAACAGTGTAGAGAACCAGGCCAGAGCAGATGAAGCCGCAGCGATATAGAAAATAGTTAGAGGTTTGCATTGTGTCCCTGTTGTCACAGATTAAGAAACAGCTCACGCCATAACCAGGCGAAAAGAGCGATCGATATGCCTTGAGCGATATCCGGGACGAACTGTATTTCTGCATTTATGTTATACGCTCTGTGCGTGAACGAGAATGCACGCTGTAATCTCCATTCCTCTCCTGAAAGGGAACGCACGCGATCTACAGCATGTTGCAGACTCCATTCTGAGCCTGCGCGGGGTAAAGAATGGCAAGCTGGTGTTGACCAGCAGTGGGGATTGAATATCACCCACCGCATTCGTACAGCTTTTTGTCTTTTTGATGATTTGTGGAGCCAGTGACAGTCGGCGCATCTGGAATCCCTACGGCAAGCGCCACGCGTATTCCGAGGAGTTGAGTCCCACAATGGGCATCCGAATAAGTCAGTACCATTATGGGCCTCAAAACATACAGTCGATACCAGATAGCCAGCCACTGACTGTGAGCAAAGTTAAAATCATTTTGTCAGAGAGTGGGAAGACAATCTTGTCGCCAGGAGGACGCCATCAAATCACGAATGAGGTTGGGTGATCTGCTGATTCAGGCGAAGCTGGTCACCATCGAGCAGGTGACAATGGCGCTCGAACTTCAAGCTGGCCACGGGGGACGCCTGGGCGACTATCTGGTGGCCAGCGGTTTTATCGCCCAAAATGTGCTGGACGCCTTTCTTCATCGGATACCCGCCGAGCCTGCGGACATTGCGGCTACCAAAATCAACGAAACCGATCTTCTGAACCTGTTGATGAAGCTGATCTACACGGGCCACTTGAAATCCATTCGCGAGTTTGTCGATGCGATCAAACTCCCCTATCAAATCGTGCACGACCTGGTACAAATGGCCGTCGACCGTCAACTGCTGCGGACCCTCGGAACCAGCAACTCGGAAAGCATGCTTGACATGGGCTACGCGTTCACCGACCAGGGTCGCAGCTATTCGATGGATGCTCTCGAACAATCGCGGTATGTCGGGCCTGCTCCCGTCACCATCGAGGAATTCGTCAACCAGGTAAATCTACAGAAAATTACCAATGAACTCGTCACCTTCGATCGCATCCGGAAGGCCTTCGGCGACCTGATCTTCACAAACAGCATGATCGAACAGAGTGGGCCGGCCTTGAACTCAGGCCGGGCCATGCTCCTCTATGGTCCGCCCGGCAATGGCAAAACCTCGGTGGCGCTCAGCTTCGCCAACGTGTTCAACGACGTGATTTACTTTCCCTACGCCTTCATGGTCGAGGGCCAGATCATTCGCGTCCATGATCCGAGCTTGCATAGCCCGCTAGGTTCCGTCGGCTTGCCTCCCGAAGAGAAGCTCTCCTTTCTCCGCGGCGAGGAAAGTGACGCGCGCTGGGTCCCCTGCCGTCGGCCCTTCGTCATTACCGGTGGCGAACTGACGCTGGAGATGCTCGACCTGAGATACGACGCCACGGCGAAGTTCTACGAGGCGCCGCTGCATGTGAAGGCGCTGGGTGGCTGTTTCGTCATCGACGACTTTGGCCGCCAGTTGGTGACCCCGGCAAACCTGCTCAATCGCTGGATCATGCCTCTGGAAAGCCACATGGACTTCCTGAAACTGCATACCGGCAAAAGCTTCACCGTGCCCTTCGAAGAACTGGTCATCTTCTCCACCAACCTCGAGCCAGAAGACCTGATGAATCCCGCATTCCTGCGCCGTATCCCCTACAAAATCGAGGTTGGAGCGCCCAGTCTCGAACTATACAAGCGCATATTTGAGCACGAATGTGAATATCAGGGATTGAAACTTTCCAATGAGGTGTTCGACTCCATCGTGCACAAGATCAGAAAAGAAAGGGGTTTGAATCTCGCCGCCTATCAACCGAAGTTCATCGTCGACCAAATAATGGCGACCAGCAGATTCATGGGGCAGATGCCACATTTTGAGCCACGGTACATAGACTATGCGGTGGACAATCTGCGGGTGCACCGCAACTCCCCCCATGAACCCCCTCCTGTCGCTCAGAGCGTAGTCGATCAGCACAAAATGGCCGCAGCGGCCTCATCGCCAACCACGGCTGGTAGATCGTAAGAGGGGAAGACTACGCTATATTTTGCGCAGACAACCGTATAATCGCCAGATGAAGCGAGCACCACTGATCGGCGTGGTGATGGGCAGCAAAAGCGATTATGAGACCTTGCAGCCCGCCATCGAAATCCTGAATGAATTCTCTGTCCCGCATGAGGCCCGCGTGGTCTCCGCGCACCGCACGCCAGACTGGCTGTTCGAGTACGCTGCGTCCGCCGAAGAGCGCGGCCTGCGCGTGTTGATTGCCGGGGCGGGCGGCGCGGCGCACTTGCCCGGAATGCTGGCGGCGAAGACGCATCTGCCCGTGCTCGGCGTGCCCATCCCGGCGACCATGCTCG
>JAJYGR010000074.1 GCA_021790655.1 Acidobacteriota bacterium
ACTTGAGCACGCTATCCTTCGGGATGCCGATGCTCACCAAGCCTGCTCCTAGCGCACTTACGCTTCCAATTACGGCAGCTCCCTCAAGGCCTGCGATAATCCAGGCCACCAGTGGTCCAGCCACAAGAATTGGCCCCAGTCCAGGTATGAGGAACATGCCGGACCCAAACAGCAGGCCCCAGAATCCGCCCCAGAACGCTCCCACCTTGCCCCAGTGCTTCATGCGGTCTCCGGTGTTGTAGTAGCCGATCACATGCTCGTCCGTATGTGTATCTTTCCCTGCGATTGAAAGGCTCTTCATGTCCACTCCCGATTCTTGCAATTTCTTGATGGCGCGTTCCGCCTGCTCGTGAGTTTCGTAAATTGCTACCACAGAATTTGTAATGCTCATTGCGTTCTCCATATTGATCGGTTGGATGGGGATTTCTCGGGCGAACTGATCCTGACCTGCAAAGTCCCATCGATTTAAGGTGGTTCAACGACCTGTTTCGGCTGACCGATGCCAGTTCAGCGTGGAATGCATGATGACCCACGATGGAATCGCATAGCGAATGTTAGTAAGTCTTCCACTTTGGCAGCTAAGGTTCTGAGCAATCCAGTACACGCGCTGACCAATATGCTCGATAGCGTTACTTGCAGGAGTAACTCTGGTTATTTCAACTTTTATTTCCTGGCTACCTTTCTCAAAGTTATGGCCGCTCACTGAACTCTGTATGCGGTTGGTGCTGGGTGTGGATTCAAGAAGGCGCAGTTGCATCATTTTGACAATCTTTCAAGCTCAGGATTGCTCCATGATCGAGATTGATGGAACTCTGACGGCTGAATAACCATCTTCAACGTACATGTGATTGCCGACCGTGATTCAATTGGAGTTCAGCTCGATGCAAAGGAAGCCGTTCAGCAACGCTTGGCCGCAAGTAACCTGCGCACATTCGGCAAATCAGCGGGATGATTCTGGCATTCTGGTTTGGGTTCTTCGGCACATTTGGTGAGGTGGCAGTAGGAGCATGCGCGGAGTTTTAAGCGGATTCTATACGGTAGAGAGGACACGAGCGCGCAGGAGATCGAAGCTGGCGCGGCCGTACATGGAGCGCATGATCAGCTTCAGACGATGAACGTTACCTTCAACGGGACCATTGCTCCAGTTGTACTGAAGAGCGGCTTGGACGGCAGCTTCATCTCTGCAGAGATGTTTGGCGAAAGAAGCAAGCAGGCTGTGTGATGCGAGATGGCGCCACTCTGGCCAAGCTTTTAGGTCGCGAGTCCGTACGATCCGGAAGAACTCCCGGGCTGGAAAACATGATGAAGATGATCGGCGCGACGCTGGTGGAATAGCGTCGGGCGATTCGCATGGATTTTCAAGAGAATTGCCACGAGGAATATCAGCGGGAAACGCCGCGAGGTGGCGACCTCTACAAAATCATCGACACCTGTGTAGCGGGAAAAAGCCGATGCGTGGCCGGAATGGACCATATCGCTTGAAATATCTATGGTTTACGATGGTCGGGGCGGAAGGATTCGAACCCCCGCCCCTCTGCTCCCAAACCCGATAAAGCGGCTTATTGAAAGCTGTCGATGTTTATAAAAAATAACTCATTTTGATTGAATGGCTTGCGGACGGTGCCTCGTAGCCTGTTGATTCTCGTTGACCTTGGATGCTCTGACCGCTACAAAATTGTCTACACCGATTCGCCGCCTCGGATATAATCAACTGGTCAGATAGTCAGATTGAACTCGGAGTGTGAATTGCTATGCCGCGTACTGCAACTCGCCGCAGAAAACACGTGGGCGCAACCGTCAGGACCGTTCAGAGCATGGAACGGTGGAAACTCGAGGACGCCAAAGCACGGTTCAGTGAGGTCGTGCGGTTGGCCGGAACCAAGGGACCGCAGTTGGTGACGGTTCGTGGCAAGGAAGCCGCCGTGATCCTTGCGCCTGAAGAATACAAGCAGCTCCTCCCCAAGCCCAAAGGACACCAGCCATTAGTTCGCTTCCTTCAGGGGCTTGGCCTGGCCGATCTCGATCTGGAACGCGAACACGACACTGGAAGGGAAATTGCCCTGTGAATGGTTGGTTGCTCGATACCAACGTCATTTCCGAAGTGAGCGGTGCCAAGCCCGACCCGAAAGTCGCAAAGTGGATCGAGTCCTTGCCGGAACATAACCTCTACGTGAGCATTCTCACCATCGGAGAATATCAAAAAGGCATCCATCATCTGCCGCTGGAAGACAAGCGGCGTCCGCGCCTGCAACGGTCGATCATGGCGCTGGAAACGCGGTTTTCCGGACGGGTGCTCTCCGTCTCGGACCAGATCGTGCTGCGGTGGGGAGCCATCAGTGGTGAGGTTAAACACCTCACGGGCCACTCTCCCTCAGTTATTGACACGCTCCTCGCGGCCACGGCAATTGAACATGATCTTTATCTCGCAACAAGGAACGTCGTGGACGTGGCAAATAGCGGCGCGTCTGTATTCAATCCATGGAAAGACAATCCGAAGCAGTTTGCGATTTAGTTGCAGTCTTTCGTAAAGCAAAGATTTTTGCTGAAAAACGGCATCACATGATTCTGGAATCGATCCGCAACTGCGCTCGTATGCGTTCCGGAGTAGATCGTGAAGCTGTTCGCTACGCCGTAGCTATCCAGAATGTTGTGCAGCTTGGTTGCATCTAAGCGCAGGCCGTCCTGATCGCCCACATCCATCGAAATAGCCCGGTATTGCTTGAGGTTGTCAATGTACTGATCGACGAATGCGAGCGGCGAGTTTGCCGTATACTTCGCCGCAATATCCGGCTGTAAAACACCGTCTTTCGTTGGTAGGTCAAAGTAGAGTGGAGGATTCTTGGGATCCGGTGCCCACGCCGCTGCTGTTGCATACTGCGCCGAAGCAAAGCCCGGCGATTGTGCTGCCAGATCGGCGGGAGACTTGGCCGCCGCCACTTTTTTCTCGCTCGCAATCGCGAGGTCCTTCATCCGGTCACTCGGTCCTCGTCCACCACCCACCATCGAGGACATGCAGCAGGGACTCATGATGTAGAGCGCTCCGAAGACGTCCGAATGTTTCATGCCGATCCGTGATGCACCATAACCGCCCATCGAGTGACCAACCAGGCCGCGGCTTTGCCGATCCGGAATCGTGCGATAGTGCGCGTCCATGTAGGCCACCACATCCTTGGCGATGTAGTTTTCAAAATCACCTGTGGTCGCGGAGCTGGAGTACATGGATCCGTTGTAGATGGTCTTGGAATCAGGCAGAACAACGATCATCTCGTGTGCGCCTTGTGCGAAGGCACCTTCGATGGTTTGCGGAACGTGTATCTCGTGTGTCCACTGTTCGGCACCGATGGAGTAGCCGTGCAGCGCATAGACAACGGGATAGTGACGCTTCTTGTCCTTCTGATAGCTGGGCGGCAGGAAGACGATCACATCGCGATCCACCGCATCGCCCTCCAGATTGCCCTCGAGGTGCGCGCCGTGAATCTTGATGTGCTCCACCGTGACAGGCTTTGCGCCGGGGACTGGGTCGGGAACAATCGTCTTCACCTGCGCTGCGAGTGGAATGGACGCCGTGGTGGCGAGAGCTACTGTCAAAGCTAAAAATATTTTTGGGGTCAACTTCATCCTCCAAAGAAAATGGGTTCGGTTATTGCACCGGATAGGAGTAGATGTTCACGCTGAAAGGACGTACAGTCACCGTTCCCGGCAATGCTCCCAGTGACTTGTCTTCCACCTGAACCTCGGGTTTCTTGTCTACCTGTACAGTTGCGTTGATCGAGTCGGGAGCCATGCGATACAGATGCCCCGTGCTGGCAAGCTTTGCTCCAAGGATCGTGATTTGAAGACTCTGCCCGGTCTCCGACGGATTGATCACAGCGATTGCCAGAGTCTTCCGGTCCTGGCTCAGCGCCGCGCTCACATCCAGCGGATACGTCGGACTGCCGGGATTAACCGCAGGCTGGTCCCCACCCGGAGGGAAGACTGGCTTGGGTTGCGGCGAGTTGCCCGTCACCTCCACAGGAAGCGTGCCGAAGTGATCGCGATACATCTTGAAGAGCATCCCGGTCGGATTCAGAATCGCCTCGGTTCGATTCTCACTCATCATCGCCGTTGCAAAGGTCACCGCGCCCATCTGAAAGACATTGGAGTGGCGGAACATCTCATGAAACGCCCAGGCGTAGGCCGGAACCGTCTTGTACGAATTGGGAACTCCACCGAAGTAGGCCCACTCATCGATGGCGATGGGAACCGGCTTGGCGCGTAAAGCCGGGATCAGCTTCAGGTACTCCTCATAGTGCTCATATTTCGCGCGAACCTGCACAGCGGCCGCGCGCTCCCACTCGATCAGCGAAAGCGGCGGATTGATGGGAACTTTCTTCTGCAGCTTGATGTTGGTGTGCTGCGTGCCTGAGGCGTAGTAGTGCTCGCTCACCATATCGATGTTGTCAAGGCAATGCAGCAGCAACTGCCCCGTCCAGTCTGCAGAAGAAAGATAACTAGGAATGTACTGGCCGTTGATGCGTCGCGCCTGATCGGCACCTTCCATCACATCGGGCATAGCACCGGGAGCAATCAGTTTGATCGTCGGATCAACCTTGTGCATCTCTTTGGCAAACATGTTGTACTTCAGCTCAAACTGCGGCAGCGCCATAGCCCCCATCTGGTAGTCGCCCCAGGACTCGTTGCCAATGCCCCACAGCTTTACGTGATACGGCGCGGGGTGTCCGTTCTGCGCGCGCCATTTGCCCATGGGCGTTGTCGCCGGGCCGTTGGTGTACTGGACGAGTTGTCGCGCAGACCACGCATCGCCAAAGCCCGCATTGACCGTGATATAAGGATCGACCCCAAGCAGACGGCAAAGCGTCAGAAACTCATCTGTGCCCACATCGTTTGGCTGCACCGCGTGCCACACAGGATCGAAGATCGGTGGGCGCTTGTCGATATCGCCCACGCCATTGCGCCACTCATACGCGGAGACAAAGTTGCCGCCCGGAAAGCGCAGAACCCCAAACCTCAACTGCTTCAGTGCGGCAATCACTTCAGGCCGGAAGCCGTCGATGTTATCGGCCGGCATCAGCGAAACCGCACCAACGTGAAACGATCTCTTACCTGTTCCAGTGATCTCCAGGCTTGCATCGTCGGTACTGGCCGTGGAGACAAAGTGCAGCGGAAACTTGCGATAAACCGTGCCCAGTGAATGAATCGTGACGGTCTCGCGATCCGTCGGCGCAGTGCCCCACATCAGCGTCACTTTCACCACCGCTCCCGGCGAGCCAGCCAACACGATGCGCCCTGTATAAGCCTTCCCTTTGCGAACCGCAATTCCGGACTGGCGCAGGCCGTGGGCTTCCTCGGCGTCCAGCGTGACCACGGGCGTTTGATCGCCCGTATACGGCGCCTTCGTATCCATCACGACCACATCGCCGCCCACGGGAGACCACCAGCGCGTCGGCGTCCGCCGAAAACGCGGATTTCCCCCCGCGTTACCCAACACCGGCGGCGGCGTGGGCGCACTGTTGCCTACCGGATAGAAAAACTTGCGATCGACAAGCATCTCCGACCACAGGCCGGTATTCACAATGTCGCCTCCGTGCTCCAGAAACTGCCCATAGATGTACTTCGAGATCGGTGCGCCCGTCTTCGTCGTGTCAATCGTCGCGCGCACCGTTCGCTCCTGCGAGTATGCCGAAGCGGGCGAGGCAATCTCGATCACAAACAGCAATCCGAGCATCAGCGTAAGTGTCTTTCGGATCGCGATCTCTTTGTGTCGTTGCATGGTTGGTGTTCTCCCTGTCTAGCTTGTACTAGCCCAGTGTCGATGCATCTCAAGATCAATTCCGACGACTTTTTCTTCGCAATACCTTGCTATCATCGAAAAAACCTCACTCGAAGGCTCACTCGTCCGGAGTCTCTTTGTTCTTCTCCCCGCGCTACCTTCCGCCTCATGCATCGCGCCGTCACTACGTGCTCCGCCTCCTGTGTACTCTCGCTCTACGGCTCAATCGCAATCACCGTCACCGATCTCGGTGCTACCGTGAGCAAGAGTTTTCCGGCTTCCATCTTCACGCCTACAGGCTCCGGAACAACGGAATCGGGCGAGGCAAAGGTGTTGACGCTATCCACTGCGGCTCCCGTCAAGGTCTGCGCCCGAGCTGACTTTGCGGCCATACCCGCAACATCCACGCTCACAGTCGCCGGATTTGCGGCGTCGAGATTCGTGATTTCCAGCATCAGCTTTCCGTCCGTTGTCTTCGCGGCGATCGAGTCAATCCGAGGCAGCGTTACGCTGCCCTGGGTATACGTCCCCGCATCGAAGGTGACAGGGACAAACGTCGAGTCCTGAAACGGCACATACATTTTGAAGACATAGTATGTCGGCGTCAGGACCATCTTTTCCTTGTCGGTCAAAATCATCGCCTGCAGCACGTTAATCATCTGGGCGATGTTGGCCATGCGAACGCGATCCGCGTGACGCGCGAAGATATTCAGATTCAGAGAAGCCATAATGGCATCGCGGATGCTGTTCTGCTGGACCAGAAATGCAGGATTCGAACCCGTTAACGGCTTGTACCATCCACCCCACTCGTCTACGACAAGAGCAACTTTTTTGTCGGGATCATACTTGTTCATCACGGCCTCCTGCTCGCGCAGGAACTCGTCCATGAAGAGGGTGGTCTTCAATGTTTTGGCATAATCGTCCACGCTGAAATTCGAGGACGGCATGGAAACCGGCCAGCCTCCGGGCGTCGTGTACCAGTGGACCGACACGCCATTGATATCCCACGACCACGTATGTCGTTTCCACGCCTGCATCACGGCTTCGGTCCACGCGGTGTTTGGCGTGCCGGGGCCAACCGCGATCTTCAGCATCTGGTCCTTGCTCCGCTGCGCAGGATTCATGTTCACCACAAAGCGGCTGTAGACCTTCATCAGGCTCACATAATAATCCGGTGTCATCGCGCCACCACAGTCCCAGCTTTCGTTACCAAGGCCCAGAAAACCGACCTTGTACGGGTCAGGATGACCATTTGCCGCACGCTCTTTGGCCAGCGCTGTCGGCGCGCCAGCGGTCATGTATTCCACCCACTGCGCGGCCTCTTCTACCGTACCCGAGCCAAGGTTGATGGACACATACGGCGTGCTGCCGATCTGCTGGATGAAATCCATAAACTCATCCGTGCCAAAAGCATTTGTATCGATCACATCGCCCCAGGCAGAATTCACCGTCGCGGGTCGCTTTTCGCGCGGACCCACCCCATTACGCCAGTGATACTGGTCAGCAAAGCACCCGCCCGGCCAGCGGACATTCGGCACCTTGAGTTCCCGTAAGGCAGCGACCACATCGTTGCGAATCCCTCGCGTATTCGGGATCGAAGAGTCCGGCCCAACCCAGATGCCCTCATAGAGGCCATGGCCAAGATTCTCCGCAAACTGGCCAAAGATGTTGCGGGAGATCGTCGCGCCGCTCCTGGCCGCGTCCACAGAGAGATGCACACTCTCGGACGTCTGCGCCTGTAACGGCAACATTGCACACAGGAACGAGAGACCAAGCACTGACAAAAACTTCATCGATTTCTCCGTCGAGCGCGAACAGCGAGCCAAGAGAGAGTGCTGGGAAACGACTCTGCCCATCGACGCGTTACAAATCACGCTTTCTGTTCACTCTTGGAACCAGTTGACGCTACATAGAACAAGCAAGACGCGTCAAGCTAAATAAATCGCTTTATTCAGATCGATTTTGTCGATGGATTATCGGCCACTCCCCGGTGCGCTGGCTGGATTCTGCGACTGACTCACAAGATTTCCGGGGCGCAGTTGACCCCCAGCAGATTGGCCATCGCATGAGCGGCTGTGTTGCTCGCGCCAACTTCCCGCGAAACCAGGTTCAAGCGCACTTCGCGCGTTTTTCTGCACTGATTGGCAGCGCAACAAAATCCCCTCGTACCAGCTCCGGCTGCACGCGATATCGAGGCAGCCAAAGCAAAGGCCGCTGCGAACCGCTGCAATGGCTGATTCAATCGTGCTGACCGGCAGGATTCGCTGAGCGGCAAATCGTGGCTGCTGTTTCAGGCTGCCGGATGCGGCGCTTTCGATAGCAACCTGCATTCTCGGCAGGTGCCCCCCGCACAAGTCTTTAGGCTTAATCCGCCGAGTTAAGCCTATGATCATCAATGAGATAATCAGCGCTTTTTAGGGGGTAGCATCGGAGCTAACGTTACATGTCACCTGTAGACACCTCCTCAAAAATGAGCACATTGCAAAAGGCGTGATTCGTAAAACTGTCTACAGTAGTCATTCGGTGCGGCTCAGGGCGCGTTACGCTGCAATCCGCTCTGTCCATAGTGGACAGAATTGCGGGTAGTGTCCACTGTGGACAGCTTGCAGAGACCGCACTCGCGCATTTGCCGGTTCGATCTGTCCACTGTAGACAGATCACCTGCATTCGTCATGATCGAAGGCTGCGGGGAAGCGACCGGGGATGGCTGCGGTCACTTCTGATGGAAAGCAATGTATCCCATCACCGTCAAGGACCAGAATCCGAAAGATTCGGCGCCGTCCGATTCTGGCATTCAGCCATCAACCATTCACTTCTCCAGGCAACAAACCTTGAATAGAGTCGTGATGGGAAAATCGGAGCGTCGCTCTACAAGATAACCGCTGGTCGACTTTCACGACCAGCGCGGCGTCTTCAACGCAGACCTCAGGCAAGGATCGTCGCCATGAGCTGCGTCACTTCGGGATGCGTTGTGCCAGATGCCTTCTGCTCCG
>JAJYGR010000106.1 GCA_021790655.1 Acidobacteriota bacterium
ACTCAATGCCCACGCCATCGAAATCTGGACCGACGTCAACGGCATCATGACCACCGATCCGCGCGTTTGTCCGGAGGCGTTGCGGGTCAAGACCATCAGTTTTGAAGAAGCTGCCGAACTCGCCTACTTTGGCGCGAAGGTGTTGCATCCCGCGACGATCCTGCCAGCGGTGCAAAAAAACATTCCTGTCTGGGTGCTCAACTCCAAAGATCCAGCGAACCACGGCACGCAGATCACCGCAATCGCCTCCCACTCGCGAACGCCATTCAAATCCATCGCCATCAAACGCAAGCTCACCATCATCGACGTGGTGGCCAGCCGCATGTTGATGACGCATGGCTATCTGCGGGCAATTTTTGAGGTCTTCGACCGGCACAAATGCGTCGTCGATATGGTGTCCACCTCTGAAGTGAGCGTATCGTTGACTGTGGACTCGAATGAACGCCTGCCTGCCATTGCCGCCGATCTCAGCCAGTTGGCCGATGTGAAATATGAAGGCCAGAAAGCCCTGATCTGCATGGTCGGCGAAAATATTCGTGGACAACATGGCATAGCGGCGCAGGTTTTCGCCGCCATTCGCCACGTAAATGTGCGGATGATTTCCCAGGGCGCTTCCGAGATCAACATGAGTTTTATGATTGAGGAAGAGGATGTCGAAGAAGCAGTCCGCTCTCTGCACCGGCATTTCTTTCGCGATCCCGATCCGGAGATTTTCGACATCACAGCGCGGGACGCTCTTGCCGGTGTCTCCGCCACGGATACGAAGAGTTAGATTGGTACGAAGAGTTAGATTGGTACGAAGAGTTAGATTGGTACGAAGAGTTAGATTGGTTGAAAGATACGCTAGTTGAAAATAAGGCCCGTCATTCTGAGCGCAGCGAAGAATCCAGAGGGTGATAGCCGAACTTACCAAGCAAATATCATCTGGATTCTTCGCTGCGCTCAGAATGACTCCCATACGGATTTGTATTACACCGATAGGCAATCTGCTCTAGCGGCGGGGCTCCAAGGAGTGTAAGTCCATGCGCGTTTTGATCTTAGGCCACGGAAAAACAGGACGCGTCGTCGCGGAGATTGCACGCGAGCGCGGACACAGTGTTCAAGTGCTGGATGCGAAAGAAAACGAGGACGCTGGCTCGCTGACGCCACCAAGCCTTGCAACCTTTGAAGTGATTCTCGACTTCACCACCCCGGAAGCTGTGATTCCCAACCTGCGGGCCTGTCTGGCGACCGGCGCTAAGGTCGTCGTCGGCACCACCGGCTGGTACAGCCATCTGGACGATATGCGCAAGCTGGCCATGCGCAAGAATGCGGGGCTGCTCTATTCCGCCAACTTTTCCTTTGGCGTGCAAATGCTGTATCAACTGGCCAGACAACTTGGCAACGAAGCGCGCGGCTATCAATTCAAAATCGACGAGACCCATCACATTGAAAAAGTAGACTCTCCGTCGGGGACCGCGCTGGAGCTGCAAAAAATTCTGTCCTCCACGCCGTATGGAGTGTCCGCCACCATTGACGCCCATCGAACCGCCGACGCCATCGGAACACATCGGCTTCAGGTCGGCTCAGCGGACGAGCTTCTCGTCGTGGAACACCAGACGCTTTCGCGCCGCAGCTTTGCCTATGGGGCAGTGCGCTCCGCGGAATGGCTCGCCAAGCGGACCGGATGTTACGACTTTCAGGACGTGTTCACGCAAATTCTTGCCTAACCACACACAACAAGTCCAATTGCGTACCGTTTATGCACAACCGTGTTCGTTGTAAACTACAAGGATATGGAGCTCTCAGGTTGCGGTACAGCGCTCGTAACGCCGTTTCTGGATAACGGAGACGTAGACGAGATCGCCTTTCGAAATCATGTTCACTGGCAGGTGGAAAGCGGAATCGATTTCCTGGTTCCCACCGGTTCCACCGGCGAAGCCTGCTCTCTAACAGAAGAAGAGTGGCTGCGTGTCGTGCGCCTGGTCATTGACGCCTCGGAAGGCCGCGTTCCTGTTTTTGTCGGTTGCAGCCATAACACTTCCCGCCAGGCCATTGCGCGCGTGCGCAAGTTGCAGGCCATCCCCGGCGTCACCGGTGTCCTCACGGCAAATCCGTATTACAACAAGCCCACGCAGGAGGGACAGTATCAACACTTTCGCGCCATCGCTGAGGACACCCATCTTCAGGTCCTGATCTACAACATACCCGGACGTACGGGAGTGAACCTGCTGCCGGAAACCACGGCCCGCCTGGCCGAAATTCCCAACATTGTCGGCATCAAAGAATCGAGCGGCAATCTGCAACAGATCACAGAGGTCGTGCATTCCGTTCCGCAACGTTTTCACGTTTTTGCCGGCGATGACAATCTCGCGCTGCCGATTCTCTCTGTTGGAGGCGCAGGCGTTATTTCCGTAGCTGCCAATGCCATCCCCGCCGAAATGTCGCAAATGACGACGGCTGCGCTGGAAAATGACTGGGTGTTGGCGCGGCAGTTATATCGCAAATATTACCGGCTGATTGTTGCGAATTTTGCTGAACCGAATCCGCAACCCATTAAATGTGTACTGGCCATGATGGGCCGCATTCAGGAAGTCTACCGTCTGCCCATGCTGCCCGTGCTGCCGCCAACCCGCGCTCACCTGGAAAAGCTGGCCGAGGAGCTTGGCCTTCTGGCGCACACACATGCGGTCGGCAATTTGCGTATGGCCTAGTCCGTGCCGCCCGGCGTCCTTCAACCATGGCGTCAGAACGCTTCAAAAACAGGAGACCTCGTGTCTGCATCCACTCTGGAAGCTCACATTGAATCCGCATTTCAGCTTGGCGCAGAGGCGGTCGATTCTCCTGATGCCGTCGCGGCTTTCTATCAACTGCGCGACGGCCTGACCCACGGCTCCATTCGCGCTGCGGAGCCGGATGCGAACGCACCCCATGGCTGGCGGGTAAACGCCTGGGTCAAGCGCGGCATTCTGCTGGGCTTCCGCATCGGCCACATGATAGAGTCTGGCGCCTATTTTTCCTTCGTCGATAAACATACCTATCCTGCCCAGCGCTTCACCCTTAAAGAACAAGTTCGCATCGTGCCCGGCGGTTCCATCGTGCGCGTTGGAGCCTACCTGGCGCCGGGCGTCGTCTGTATGCCGCCTATGTATGTGAACGTCGGCGCGTATGTCGGCGAACGCGCCATGATCGACTCTCACGCTCTGGTCGGCTCCTGCGCGCAGATCGGGCGCAATGTACACCTAAGCGCCGCTGCGCAGATTGGCGGTGTACTGGAACCGGTGAATGCCAATCCGGTCATTCTGGAAGACGACGTACTCGTCGGCGGCAACTGCGGTGTGTATGAGGGCACTCTGGTCCGGCATCGTGCTGTCCTTGGCGCGGGAGTCATCCTGACCCGCTCCACTCCGGTGTTCGACATCGTTCGAGGCGAGATTCTTCGCGCAACGGAAAATTCCCCGCTGGTGATTCCAGAGGGCGCGGTCGTGGTGTCTGGCGCGCGCTCCATTACGCGTGGCAAAGCCGCCGAGTGGGGCCTGAGTCTCTATACCCCCGTGATCGTTAAATATCGCGACGAAAAGACAGAATTGTCGCTGGAACTGGAAGACCTGCTGCGCTAGACGGTTCAAGCGATCGGGGTGCCAGCCTCGATTTTGAGACTTGGGCGACGAAGTCAAGTCGCTGGAAGCTACCCTGGACCGATGCGCGGAGGGTTGCAGCCAGGTGGTGCTGAGCATAAGTGGAGTCACTCGCATGGACAGTATCGGCCTTGGGCTCCTGGTGCGATATATGACCAAGCTTCGCAAGCGAGGTGGGGACCTTCGCCTCGCTGCCCCACCGCCATTTGCAGTAAGCCTGTTAGACATGACGATGCTTTCCAGCGTTATCCAGACTCATCCGACGGAACAAGACGCGATCTTGTCTTTTCTGAACAAGCCGCCAGAGCAGAAAGCGCAGGAGAAGCGCGGTCCTCGCGTGCTGGTGGTTGACTCATCGGCGGACCTTTGCGCGTTTGTGAGAAGCGTGCTGTTGCAACATGGCTTCGACGTGCAATCGACAGGCCTGGTTCGGGATGCCAAAATCCTGCTTCAGATGTTCGGCATTACTCGGAAGCACGCGCAAGAGTCGTGAAATGCAGGCGGGGATTTGGGTGCCCCAGGTCTCGCTTTGAGACCTGGGATTATATTTCGACGTGATTTCCCTCACTTCGAAGATTTCGACGGCGTCCGAAGTTTTAACCCACATCTCAGAGGCGAGATGTGGGGCACTCGCATATCTTTCCTCACGCGCCGCGCACTACACTCACCACAGTGATGTCGTCCTCCTGGCCGAACTTCTGGGCAGCATCTGCAATCAGAGCGGCAGGTTGGTTCCCGACCTGCTGCGCGCGCTCGAACCCGAACATCTCCTTCTTCTCGTTCTGCGCTTCGACAACGCCATCGGTCAGCAGGGTCATCCGGTCGCCGGGTTGCAATTGAAATTCCATCACGGAAAATTCGGCGGCAGCGATCAAGCCCAACGGCACCGCGCCTTCCATGGCGATCTCCTTGCCGTTGAGATACGGCGGCAGATGGCCGGCGTTGGCCAGCGTGACCGCTCCATCCGCCGCGACACGCAGCGCGAGGCAGGTGGCTTGTGCGCCTTTGCGGCCTAGCAGGCGTCGATTCAACGATTGCAACATGTGCAGCGGATCGAAGCCCGTTTCCGCCGTGCTACGGACAGCGCCGACCAGCAAGGAAACCAGCATCGCCGCTTCCAGGCCGTGACCGGTCACGTCGCCCAGCACGATCAGCACGCTGCCGTCCGTGGGATGCTGGACGATCTGGAAGAAATCTCCGCCGACGCTCTGGGCCGGGCGGTATTCGCTTTCGAGCGTCAGGCCCGGCACCACCGGCAGCGCTTCGGCGGAGGGAACCAGCATCTGCTGGATTTGTTTTGCCTGCTCGATCTCCAGCTTCCACTGCTCGCGCTCCCGCTGCCCATGCAGAAAGCGTCGCAGCAGCAGCACGGTGATGATGATGAGGGAGAGTACGGGGGCGATCCGAGTGAAAGTGACTGCGATTCCGAAGGGAAAGAATTGGGCCGGCACATGCACCACCAGCAGTTCTTCCTGATACAGCGAGAGGATCACCAGCACCACCGGGGGCAGCGCCAGCCAGCCCTCCGCCTTGTCTTTGCGGATGCCGCGGACCGTGACCCAGACCAGCAGCACGCCCAGCAGCAGCTTCAGCCCCAGCGTCAGCGGCGAAAGCCAGACGATGGCATGCATGGGAACCAGCGTCCCGTAGAGCGGCGCCCGCAGCATGGCCATCCCCAGGCCCAGCAATGCGACAAGACTCCAGACCATGCGACGCACCCGCGCCATGCCGTCCAGCCGGAACCAATACGCCCAGAAGAGCACCCACAGCCCGATGCTGGCCGGGATCAAAACCGCATCCTGAACCGCAAACACTAGATTCTCATCGATCCAGGTGGTGTAGTTCGATACCGCAACCAGGGTCACAATCATCAGGAGGACGGTGCAGGTGAGTCCAAGCCACAGATAGGCAGGCTCCCTGCGGTCCAGCCAGAACAGGCCGAAGGCGACCGCGAATGCAAGCAGCAGGATCGCCATTTCAAGGAAATCGCCATAGAGAGAGCGATCGATGGCATCCCAGTCCAGATGCAGCAGCCCGGCGATGGCGGATGCGCGGCCCAGTACCGGCGGCCCATGCAATCCGCCGACGTCCGGATCCACCAGCGCCGTGAACGGCTGCATGAACATGCGGATAGCGAGGACCACCGGACCATTGCGAAGATGCGTCGGCAGCGGGAAGGTGCGCGGCTGTGCAAGGTAGCCGACGACGCCATGCGCAGTGAATCGGCCAAATTCTCCGGCGAGATGCCCATTGACGTAGACCTGATAGGCGTCGTCGAAGTTGTCCGGCATCTTGAGCGCCAGCGCGTTCTGCCCGTCCTGAATATTGACCCGCAGCCGGTACCAGGCATAGCCGGAGTAATCCTTGTAGCCGCGAGCCGTCCAGCCGGGAACGAAGCCGCTGCTGCCAATTGACGGATCGTACGATCCCGGCGGCGGCGTCAGGTCCATCGTGCCCCAGGCGGAGTCGTCAAACCCCGGCTGCGCCCAGGCCGGGGCGTCGCCGCGGCGACCGTTCGCCTGTGGCGAATCGCCGGTGTGGAATTTCCATGGCCCGGTCAGCTCCGCCGTGGCGTTGCCGAACACCACCGTCTGCTGCGCCTGCGCCTGCGGCCCAATGAATGGGAGCAAAAGCGAGAGAAAAAAGACAGAGAGACAATACCGAAATCCGCGCATGGCTGGTTTGGCCACCTTAGAAAGGACGCTGGACTGCTGCGCGCTTTATATCACACATTCTGGGTGCCCCATGTCCGGATGTTCGGACATGGGATTTCATCCCACCAGTTGCATTCTCACCCAGGTCTCAGGTTGTGCCGACGGGAGTTATCCCACCCTGGCATCCCGGCCGGGTGCCCCAGGTTCGCGAAGCTAACCTGGGTCTTTTCGCCCATGCTCCGGGACGCGGCTAACGGCCCCATGTGAGCTTCGCGCACAGGGGGCACCCGCATTTCTCCATGGGGTGCCCACTACCACCTGAAATCCCTCCTGGTAACGTGCTAGCATCGAATTTCCTATGATCGACGGTAAGTTACAAATTATTCCACTCGGCGGCCTGGGCGAATTCGGCAAAAATTGCATGGCAATTCGCTGGCAGGATGACATCTTCGTCATCGACGCTGGCCTGATGTTTCCCGATGAAGAACTCCTCGGCGTAGATGTCGTCGTTCCCGATATCACCTACCTGGTCGAGAACCGTAAGCATGTGCGCGGCATCGTGCTGACGCATGGACATGAAGACCACATCGGCGGTCTACCGTGGATTTTGTCTGAGTTACAGGTCCCCGTCTACGGCACAGAATTTACGCTGGCCTATGTCGAAGGCAAACTGGAAGAGCATAACCTGCTCGACGACAGTGACATGATCGAAATGGTTCCGGGCGAGACATTCTCGCTCGGCATCTTCAACATCACGGCGATCCGCGTCACCCACAGCCTGGTGGACTGCGTCGCGCTGGCCATCGAAACACCGGCTGGCGTGGTCATCCATTCCGGCGATTTCAAGATCGATCTTTCTCCGCCAGACGGACGGCCGTTCGATCTGCACGCCTTTGCCGAGTACGGCAAAAAGGGTGTGCTGGCGCTGCTGCAGGACTCCACAAACGTCGACCGTCGCGGTCATACGCCGAGCGAGCGGGCGGTCCGGCCAGCGCTGGACGAAGTATTCGCGCGCACTAAAAAACGTCTTTTTCTAAGCTGCTTTTCCTCTTCCATCCATCGCTTGCGCATCGCCTCCGACCTGGCCGCAGAACATGGTCGAAAGATCGCCATCATGGGCCGCTCCATGCAGAATTCGTTTGAGATTGCGCAGGATTTCAATTATCTGGAAGTCCCCGATCAACAGCTAATTGCGCCCGGTCAGGTCAAGGATTATCCGGCGGAAAAAGTCTGCGTCTTCATCAGCGGCACGCAGGGGGAACCCATGTCCGCGCTGACACGCGCCGCTGTCGATAACCATCGCCAGATCAAGATTGAGCCAGGCGATACGGTCGTGCTGAGTTCCCGCGTGATTCCC
Organism: Acidobacteriota bacterium; assembly: GCA_021790655.1. GTDB lineage: Bacteria > Acidobacteriota > Terriglobia > Terriglobales > Acidobacteriaceae > JAKAAZ01. The sequence goes on from JAJYGR010000106.1 coordinate 7,629, forward strand.
GGCAACGAAAAAAGCATCTTCCGCATGATCGACCATCTGTACCGCCGCGATGCCCACGTGATCTATGACGATGGCACAGCAGGCTTGATCCACGTCAGCGGACACGCCAGCCAGGATGAACTGCGCCTGCTGCTGCATCTTCTCAAGCCAAAATTCTTCGTCCCCATCCACGGAGACTATCGGCATTTGAAGCTCCACGCCGAGCTGGCCGCTGAATTAGGCGTGGTGGAAAAAATTGTTCTACTGGAAAACGGCGACATTTTGGAAGTGACCCACGACTCTGCCCGCAAACACGGTAAAGTGGCCGCCGGACGTGTCTGCATCGATGCCGGTTCCACAGCCGATATTGTCGAGGACGTAGTGATCCGCGACCGTCGCCATTTGAGTGAAGGCGGCATCGTGCTTCCGATCCTCGCCATCAACCAGACCACGGGACGCGTCGAGAGCATGCCGGAGATCGTAACGCGCGGCTTTGCGGCTGGGGAAGAAGCCTTGATCGAGCAGGCGCGCAAAGTGGTCGGGGCCACGCTGGAGGCTTCGAGCGCGGAAGAAAAAGCGGATTATGGCGTCATCAAGGAAAAAATCCGTCAGGACCTCAAGCGGTATATCCAGAAAAACTCCAGCCGCCGCCCGCTCATCATGCCGGTGATTCTGGAAATCTAAACGATCTCTATCGTATAGTTTGATACAACTGATAGAGTGAATGTTTTCTCTCGTTCTGAACGCCAGCCAGGAGCCTTACGAAATCAATCGCTATGGATTTTGGCTGGCTTATTTTTGGCGATACTTCTGCTGTTCGTTTTTTGGCCTAGGCTACGCGCCTACATGCAGGCCTATGCGGTGTTGGACCAACTCAACGGCCACGCTGTTCCGCATTTCCTGCAACCGATCGCAGGAATGCCTCTCATCGCAACGACGCTCGATGTTCCCTCCTCTGCTGGCATAATTTCTGCTCGGCTGTACACACCCCGGAACCATCCAGACGCCCCCGGCCTGGTCCTGGTGCCCGGCATTCACTACCTGGGAATGGACGAACCGCGCCTGGTTAATTTTGCTCGCGCGTTGGCGTCCTGCGGACTGCGCGTGCTGACCCCGGAGCTGCCCAACAGCCGCGATTATCAAATC
>JAJYGR010000088.1 GCA_021790655.1 Acidobacteriota bacterium
AAATACCCGAACAGGCACTGGCGTAAACCGTAGTGGGTGCGCGGGGATCGACAATGATCGAAAATACGTCGGAATCGTCGATCATGCCCTGCTTGATGTTCTGCCAGGTGCGTCCCCCATCCTGCGTTTTCCACGGCAAATGCCATGTGCCTACATAAATATCCTGCGAGTTCACGGGATCGATTGCGACTGATTCCACTTCGTGCAGTTCGGTGCTGCCAGGCGGGCTTATCAATGTCCACCGCAAGCCGCCGTCCTCGCTGCGATACACCCCCTTCAATGTTCCAGCGACAAAGACCTTCGGGTTCGATGGGGCCTGCGCAAGGGCGCGCACGGACTGGCCTTGCATGTCCGGCACCGACATCCAGTGATGGCCTTCATCCCCGCTGATGAAGATTCCACCATCGGGGCGGTCCAGCATCCACGCGCCCACAATAACTCGTTTAGGGTCAGATGTGTCAAACAGGATGTGGTCGAGAACCAGCGAGTCAGAGGTTGAGATTTTACTTAACCTACTCCACTGTATTCCATCATTTGTCTGATAAATCCAGCTGTTGGTCGTACCCATCAGGATGTGGGCAGGATCGACTGCGCTATAGGCAAAGCTCCGAGCATCTCCGCCGTAAGGGCCAATCGTATTCCACGCCTGGGCGTAAGCCTGTTGCCCAAGAAAAATACTCAGCAAGCCGAGGATTGCTATGTGAATGAAATATAGAGTAAGTCGCATAGTTAGATACCAGCCGAAATCCTGTAAGAGTACAAGACAAAATCCGCGGCAGAAAGAGGCCGCAGGCACAGTCTTTCAAGCCATGCGTGCAGTGGAAACTTTAGGTCCTTCAAGAAAAAGGGTCGACCGGAAAGACCGGCCGACCCTGAGCTTGCAACTTCCGCGTCAATGCTTACTGATTGGACGTGGAGGTGGATGCTTTCTTCGTCCGACGATGATGATGTTTTGCTGTGGTAGTTTTCCGAGCGTGGCCATAGGCGTTGCGGGAAGCTTTCACAGTGGAGGTATCGACCGCAGTCGTACCCTGCACATCGTTATCGAAGGTTGCGCCAGAAGGAACCAGGTAATTCTGGACGCTGGCGGTTCCAGCATTTCCAGTGCGTACATCGACGCGGGAAGGATCGATACCCTTCTCATTGACCAGGTAAGCTTTGGTGTTGACCGCGCGCTCCGCAGCCAGTTTGCTGCCGTGGCGCTCGGTGGAGGTGCTGTTACCAACCAAGACTGCCTTGGCGTCTGCACTGCGCTGGAGGTTTAGTGCTACATCATCCAGGCAAGCCTTCGCTTCGTTGTCCACACGGGTCGGGCGGCGCTTGTCACGGCTAAAGTTGATCGAGCAGAGCGTCTCCGTCTTCGGTGCGGGAGGCGGTGGAGGTGCATTGACCGTCACGCTGGAAGTCGAAGATGCAGTCTGCCCCTTGTCGTCCGACACGTTGCAGGTGACCGTGATGACGCCAGGTGCAACGCCAGTCGTATTCAGAGTAGCGGTCGAGTTGGATCCGCTCACCTGTCCTGAAGAAGCGCTGTAACTATACGTCAACGGACGATTCTGCGGGCTGACGCCTTGCGCGGTGATCGTGGCAGAGTCGCCAGGAGCGACCGTTGTCGGGTTCGCCGTGCAGGAGACGGTCGGTGGTTCGAACTGCTTGACGGTGAAAGTAGTGCTGGCATCTGCCGACTGACCGGCCTTATTGCCTTCAGTAACATGACCAGTTACGGTGTACGTGCCGGGGGCCAAGTCAGTCGTGTCTACATTTGCTGTCGAAGAAGTACCACTCACTTTACCACCGGTACTTGTCCAGTTGTAGGTAGCAGTTTTCTTGGGATTTAGATTCTGTGCATTGCCGGTTACCGTTACAGGTTCCCCAGGATACACTTCCGTCGGGCTTGCTGACACCGCGTAGGCCACGGGCGGCGGCGGAATGATGCTGCCGATGTGATAGATAAGACCCGTGCTGAGCTGGGCCGCATTGATATTCGCGCGGCCACCTTCGATATTGGTGGTGGTAGGCGGGATTGTGTTCGGAGGGCCAAACGATGCATGCATGTACTGATAATCGGCCTGGAACAAACGCAGTCCAAGGTGATGGTTCAGGAACGGCAATGGGTAGTCAAGGCCGCCGCCAATGGTTAGGGAGGTACCCCAGCGATATGGGTTCACAAAGTGCCCTGGATTCCCGTTTGCATAGAAACCGTTATAGTTGGGACCGCCAATGCGCGTCGTTCCAACAAGAGCGTGGACAAAAGGGGTCATGTCGATCATCGGGAAACGCGCGATAGGGCCGCCATTGATCGTGGTGAAACCATCGCCGTTGCCATCTGGATGTGAGGCCAAACTGCCTTCAGCGCCTAAAAATTTATTGAAGTAATATGCACCGCTGCCGATAGCGCCGAAATTTACTGCGTTGTACTTTTCTCCTTGGATGACGCCATGGGGCGCCAGGTACGAGTAACCTGCAAAAATGTCCGCGCGGGATGGGTTCACTCCGGTTGCTGGCTTAGCAGCCGTGGTTGAACCTGATGCCGCTGTAGAAGTAGACGCCTGCTGCGCCAACATTGCTGTTGTTCCAAGCCCAAGGACGCATGCTGCTACAAGCCACCTGGCATTTGACCGTAATTTTAAATGTTCCATCCGTTGTATCCTCCGCAACTTTGTATAAACAAATTTCGCCATTTTATTTCGTTTTCTGCAGTGGTAAGCGTGTCGTAAAATCCTTAAAATCTTTCCGTTGAGTGTTCCATCGTTCCACTTTTGTCCAGCGGGCGCTCCCCAAGCATTACAATCTGAAGTCTTTTTAATTAAACCACAAGTAGATCGCAAAGGTCAGTATGCTTACAGCCCTAAATATTAAAGGTATCCTAAGAGTTACCCAATCGCAAAGAGATTTAAGTGTGCTTCAAGTTTGGAAATTCCCAAAAGTGACCCCGTGGAAAAATACCCACTTTTTTAGGATTTTTTCACTGTGACTGTTCTACATAAACTCCAAGCCAAATTCTATACAAGATTCATTACCTTTTTTACGGTTCCGCGTTCTCGCAGGATTTTCTCCTGGAGAAGAGTCAGGGCATAAATCAATTGTTCTGGACGAGGCGGACACCCCGGGACGTACACATCGACAGGGATAATCTGGTTCACTCCCTGCACCACTGCATAATTATTGAAAACACCTCCAGAAGTGGCGCAAGCACCCATGGAAATGACCCACTTGGGCTCCGGCATTTGGTCATATAGCCGTCGTATCACGGGGGCCATTTTGATCGACACCCGTCCGGCAATCACCATCAGATCGGATTGACGCGGGGAGGGGCGGAACACCTCTGCTCCAAAGCGGGCCACATCGAAGCGAGAAGCGCCCATCGACATCATTTCAATGGCGCAACAGGCAAGTCCGAATGTCATGGGCCAGATAGAACTCTTGCGCACCCAGTTCAGCGCCGTATCCAGCGAGGTCAAAATGATGCCCTCATTCTGTTCGCTGCCGAAGTTGACCTCGCGCACTTTGCTCCGATTCAGAGCACTGCTTTCAAGATTTCCAAACATGTAATGATCTTTGGGTGTCTCGGTCATAGAACCTTCATCCTGCATCTCCAGTATCTCGCATTTTTCGCTGGATGCAATGAGACCATTTCCGTAAATCGCTGCCTTCGTTGATCGAACTCGATTGATTGACAACAGGAATCCATTGGTGTATTTCTTCACAGTCTTTACATTCAGTGTTGTTCGAGGTCATTGATGGGCACGCTTGATACACCTTGTTCCGATACACTCTCTTCGCATCCCCCTGACCCTCGAGTCGTCAGCAACTCTGCCATGTGGCAGTCGGAGCGCTGGAACCTCGCTGTAAAAAAAGTTTCCGCTAAAGAAAATTTAACAGGTGCCATCCAGCTTGCATTTCGACTGTTCCGCCAACGGCGTCATTACGACGTGGTATACACGGTAGGCGCCCGTGAGTCCGAGATGTACGGCTTTCTCTGCGCAATGCTTGGAACTGGGAAACGGCCCCATGTGGCCACGGAAATCCTGCTGGACGAGATGCAGCCGAACAGTCTCGCATGGAGGACCAAGCGCAGGCTCCGAAGTTTTGCCTTTCGCAATACTTCTAAGATGATTGTCTTTTCCAATGGCGAGCGCGCCCTGTACAGCCAACAGCTCCAACTACCTATCGAGCGGATCCATTTTGTCCCTTTTCATACCAACATACAGCAGCCCCGATTCACTCGGTTAGGCGCCTATGGGTTTGCAGCCGGGCGCTCGTTGCGCGATTATGAAACATTCTTTGCAGCCGTTGAAAAACTCGACTTCCCTTTCATCGTAGTTGCAGATCGCGCCAGTGTCGCGCACTTGAACAAGCCGTCCAATGTCGAGCTGCATTGCGACATACCTCGCGCGCGATATCTTGAGCTGCTGGAAAACGCTCGCTTCGTTGTTGTCCCTTTGAAGGCCGACTATCGATCCACCGGACAGGTTGTCGTCCTGGAAGCATCGTCTCTCGGCAAGCCGGTGATTGCCAGCGATGTGGTGGGAATTCGGGATTACATCTCCCACGGCGTCGATGGATTGTTGGTGGCTCCCGGAAATCCGGACGCGCTGATGGCGTCTATTCACATTCTTATGGAGGATGATGCGATCTGCCATAAGCTCGCCGCAGCAGCGATGCAGCGAGTGGAGGCAGACCATACTTTTTCCGCATTCGCCGCCAAATGCCTTAAGATCATGGCGGAGGCCTGCCAGCAACGTGGATCGATTTAGGTTTCGCCACTAAACTTCCATAACTTGAATGCCGCCCGTTAAGCGGACACTTCACTTGCTACCTCACCCGGACATATCATCTGCTAACGACATCGGTGGAATTGGCCGCTTGCTTGCGCTTTCTTGGCGTGCTAGACTCCCTCAACTTCCGGCAATGCCGCGTTGCCCGTCGCAAAACCTGGCGGCACCGCAGCGGCGCCACGCTACAACCGCCACGACCATGTAGAGACTGGCTTGGGGCTTGCGATGGAGTTTGATCTCAGAGGTGGACCGTCAGTCTGCCGCTGCAATCGGCGGCCTTGCACTTTCCCTGCCTCCGCTTCCGACGCGAGATTTTCTTCGATCTGGCAGCCCTTCTCTTCATTTCCACGTTTTAATCTTTCGGAGATTCAAAATGAAAACATACTCTGGCAAAGACATCCGTAACCTCGCCATCGTTGGGCATTCTCACAGCGGAAAAACCACGCTGGTCGAGTCACTGCTGGCGACTGCCGGTGCAATTCCCACCATGGGCACGGTCGAAGAGGGCACTGCCGTCACCGCCTATGAGGAAGAAGAAATTGCCCGGCGCACTACACTTGCAAACGGCGTGGCCTTCTGCGAATGGAACGGCGTCAAAGTCAACTTGATCGATACGCCCGGCTTCAATATGTTTGTCCACGAAGCGCGCGCGGCCATGCTGCCCGTGGAAGCCTCCGTGATCGTCGTCGATGCCGTGGATGGAATCCAACCGATCACGCAGCGCGTCTGGAGCTATGCGGACGAATTCAACCTGCCACGCATCCTTGTGGTCCATCGGGTAGATCGCGAGCACGCCAGGCCACTCGCCGTTCTGGACAGTCTTCGCGCCACTTTTGGACGCCAGGTTGCAGCCGTCGCCTTGCCCATTGGTACGGACAGATCATTTCGCGGGATCGTGGACCTGGTCTCCATGCAGGCTTATGAATATCTTGCGGATGCCAGGGGTCGCGGCAAACGCATTCCCATTCCACAGGACATGATGCAGGAAGCTTCCGCCGCGCACGAGGCGCTGGTAGAGTTGGTCGCCGAGGGCAAAGATGAACTGCTGGAAGAGTTCGTCAATCTGGGCACTCTTCCGGAAGAACATCTTACCGTTGCCTTGCACGAGGCGATCCGCGAGGACCGTATTTTCCCGGTGCTGTTCGCCTCCGGCAGAGGCAATATCGGTACGGACCACTTGCTTGATTTTTTTCGCGACTATTCGCCTGCGCCCGTCGAGCGTGAACCCGTTGCGGCAGTCGCGACCATGTCTTCCCATGGCAATGGAGCGGCGAAACCCAACCATGGTGGGGTGGACTGGCCCCTGGAGATGGTGCATCGCCCGGTGGCCGATACAGAGCCATTATCTCTATACATTTTCAAGACACTCTCCGATCCGTTCGCCGGACAAATTTCTTTCTTCAAAGTCTTCTCCGGCTGCGCGCGTAACAACGACGCAGTTTTGAACTATAAGCAGCAATCGCAGGAAAAGCTGGCCCATCTCTCCATCATGCAAGGGAAACAACCCGTGCCAGTCTCGGAGCTGCACGCGGGAGACATTGGCGCTGTCGCCAAGCTGCGTAATACTCATACCGGCGATACACTCGGCGAAAGTCAGCATCCCGTGCTGTTCGAGCCAGCCCAGCAACCGGAGCCAGCCATTGCCTTCGCCATTGAACCCAAGACGCGCGCGGATGAAGACAAACTGGCCAACGCGCTCCATCGCATTATGGAAGAAGACACGCTTATTCGCTTCTATCGCGACGCGCAAACGCATGAGTTCCTGATTGCAGGCGCCGGGCAACAGCACATTGAAGTGATCGTCTCCAAACTCCGTCGGCGTTATCACACGGAAGTCACCTTGAAAGCCCCGAAAATCCCTTACCGCGAAACAATACGCGCGCGCGCAGAGGGCCATGGTCGGCACAAAAAACAGTCCGGCGGACATGGACAGTTTGGCGATTGCAAGATTCGCATCGAGCCGCTGGAACGCGGCGCTGGATTTGAGTTCGTCAATGAGATTTTCGGCGGCGCCATTCCGCGCAATTATGTTCCCGCCATTGAGAAAGGCATACGCGAAGCTGCCGAGCGCGGCTTTCTCGCCGGGCATCCCGTGGTCGATTTCCGCGTGACTGTGTTCGATGGCTCCTTCCATGAAGTGGACTCGAACGAGATCAGCTTTCGCATCGCAGGCCGACTCGCATTCCGCGACTGCATGGAAAAAGCGCGCCCCGCGCTGCTGGAACCCATCATGCGCGTCAACATCAACACCCCGGACGCCTTTGCTGGCGCCGTGATGGGCGACCTGCCCGGTCGGCATGGCCGCGTGCTCGGCATGGAGCCCACTTCGTCGGCGGGCCAGACATCCATTCTGGCGGAAGTGCCAATGGCGGAGATGCTGACCTATGGCTCCGACCTGACCGCCATGACGCAGGGACAAGGCAGCTTTCATATGGAAATGGACCATTACGACTTCGTTCTGCCGCAGACGCAGGATAAACTCATTGCCGCCGCCCGTACCCACCAGGCTGTCGCCGTCGAGGACGAAGGTTAGAGAAAATGCGGGTACCCCAGGTTCGAGCGCCGCGCCTGCCCGCCGCGGAGGGGCGACCTAACCTGGGCCCTTCCTTCCACAAACTCTGAGACGGGAAAACAAGCGATACAATCAGCCCATGCAACTGGCGGAACTGGCACTCTTGTTGAATGCGCGGCTGGAAGGCAATCCGGAAACGGAAGTGACCGGTGTCGCCGGGATTGAAGAGGCGGGCCCAGGCCATGTGACCTTCGTCGCCAACCCAAAGTATTCGCCCCTGGCGCGCGCCACACGCGCCGCAGCCGTGCTGGTCACGGAGGACTTCCCCGCCATCGCCGCCGCCACGCTGCGGACGGCGAATCCGTACCTGGCCTTTGCCCGCGCCATCGAGCTTTTTTATCAGCCTCCCGCGTATCCGTCCGGCATTCATTCCACCGCGGTCATTCATCCCACGGCCCGGCTGGGGCGCGACTGCCACATCGGCGCCTATGTCGTGATTGAAGCGAACGTGCAGATTGGCGACCATGCGGTCCTGTTGCCGCACGTCGTCATCTATCCCAACGCTCGGATCGGCAATCGCTTTTTTGCCCACGCGCACGCGGTGGTCCGCGAAGGCTGTCGGCTCGGCGATCAAGTGGTCCTGCAAAATGGCGCGATTGTCGGCGCGGATGGATTCGGCTTTGCCAAGGATGATGAAGGTCGCTGGCACAAGATTCTCCAGTCCGGCCCGGCAGTCCTGGAAGATGCCGTCGAGGTGCAGGCCAATGCCTGTATCGACCGCGCCAGCGTCGGCGAAACCCGCATTGCTCAGGGAGCGAAGATCGACAACCTGGTACAGGTCGGGCACGGCAGCACGGTGGGAGAAAATACTCTATTGTGCGCGCAGGTCGGGCTGGCTGGCTCCTCGCATCTGGGCCGCAACGTCATCCTGGCCGGACAAGCCGCCGTGGCCGGCCATTGCACCATCGGCGACGGCGCAATTCTGACCGCGCAGAGCGCCGTCTCGCACGATGTCCCACCCGGCAAAATGATGAGCGGCTCACCGGGCATCGACAATCGCCTGTGGCTCCGCTGCGTCGCCGCCTACAGCCGCCTGCCGGAGATGGTGAAGCAGCTTCGCAAGCAAGGGAAAGAATAGGGATGAGTCTTTAGGTAGACCCGGACTTTAGTCCGGGGATGAGTCTTTAGGTAGACCACAGACTTCAGTCAGGGGGATAAGGCTTTAGGTAGACCCCGGACTTCAGTCCGGGGATGATTGATCGCCGGGTGCCCCATGTCTCGATTCTGAGACATGGGATTGGAAAGTGCTGGCGCGACAAGGACCTGCGGTGGTCGTTATTCGCGGCGTGCA
>JAJYGR010000141.1 GCA_021790655.1 Acidobacteriota bacterium
GCAGACCACGTTTCTGTCGAACATTGCGGCGTCATTGCTGGTGGTGCTGTTTGGATTTCTATTTGTCACTGTCTCCTCGCGCATCGTCGGGTTGATCGGCAGCTCCGCCAATCCCATCTCCGGAATGACGATTGCAACGTTGATGGCGACGTCCGCCATTTTCCTGGTGAAGGGATGGACCGCTCCGGCGTTCGGAGCGCTGGCCGTTACCATTGGCGGCGTGGTCTGTATCGCCTCCGCCAATGCGGGCGATACCTCGCAGGACCTGAAAACAGGTTTTCTCGTCGGCGCGACGCCGTGGAAGCAGCAACTCGCGCTGCTGATTGGCGTCTGCATTTCGACCATTTCCATAGGGTTGACGTTGACCGCGATGAATAAAGGATTGGAAGAGTTTCGCCCCTCGAACCAAGTCTGGAACCTGTCGCAACCGGACCAAGGCGTGACCATCCAGCAGCAGCATTTTTCCCGCAGCGAGTTCCGAATGAAGCTCCCCAGTGGCAAAGAACAGATAGAGTACGGCAAGAATTTCATTCTGCTGAACGCGCTGGGCTCGCATAAACTGGCCGACGGGAAATATCTCTACAATCCGGCGACGGGTCGCATTGAAGTGCAGTGGATTGAAGGCATCGGCAGCGAGCGGGCAGCCGCTCCCCAGGCGCGCCTGATGGCAACGGTGATCAATGGCATCCTGACGCGGCAACTGCCATGGGGTTTGATCCTGCTGGGTGTTTTTCTGGTCGTCACCGTGGAACTGCTGGGTGTTCGTTCTCTCTCGTTCGCTGTCGGCGCGTACCTTTCGATTGGGACAACGCTGGCAATTTTCTGCGGAGGGGTCGTGCGCTGGATGGTCGATCGCGCTCTGGAGCGGGCCGGTCATGGCCCTGGCGATGCCGAGAACGAAGTGAGTCCAGGCTCGCTGTATGCCAGCGGCTTGATTGCCGCAGGGGGCATCGTGGGGCTGCTCGGCGTGGCGCTCAAACTGTACGAGTCCACCACGGGAAGATTTGATTTACTGAAGATGTCGCCGAAAAATCCTTTCTATCACGATTGGATTTCGGTGCTGATGTTTGCTGTTCTGGCAGGATCGCTCTTCTATTTCGCGCGGCGTCCGCTCAACACTGGGAAGCCTGAGTCTGGTGGTTCTTGAGCCAATGGGTCGCGTCTCGGTTTTCGAGTTGCAGGCAACAAACGTTGAATCCATTCCAGACTGGGCCGTTCGATCCAGCGATAAGCGACCAGTGCGGCAATCTCCAGCAGGAGGTAGGAAATCCAGGGGTCAAAGCGTAAAAGGTGAAGTCGAACCAGGATTCCGCTATGGTGAATCCAAGGCCACAGGTTGAAGTGGATGATGTAAAGGCAGTAGCTGGCCTCGCCGACGGCGACAAAGAGCGGGAAGCGCAGGAAATGAGTGATTGGATGATGGCCGGCCAGTCCCAGGATGGACAACGCAAAGAGTGGCGTGATCAAGCCGTTATGCATCAGAAGAAAAGGAACTTTTTGGCCCTGCATCATCACAGTAAAAACACTGCCAAGTCCAATGATCGCCAGCCGGAAGCGTGTACTGTTGGACAATTGCAGCCGATCGTTCAAATGTGACAGCGCAATGCCAAAAGTGAAGGATGGCAGATGCGGCAACGGCGTCAGCTTGACCGCGCGCAGCCAATAGCTGTTGGAGTAGCGATTCAACGGCGCCAGACCGTCGGGCCGAATCCACATATAGAGCAATGGCAGCACCAATGAGGCCAGCCAGCAGAGCGCAAGAATCAGGAGCAGCTTGCGCGTTTCCCGAGGCCACTTGACCCGCAGCAGCAAAGGGAACATCAGATAAAACGCGACCTCACAAGACAGCGTCCAGGCGGGCGTATTCCAGAAGGTGGCCAGTCTCGGACTCCAGCCCTGCTGCATGATCGTGGTGAGGGCAAGACCCTGAAAGAATTGCGCGTGGGTCCGAACGCGCCACTCCAGTTCCAGGATGGGAAACGATATCAACAGGCCCAGCAGATAGACCGGGTACAGGCGAGAAAATCGTGTCTGCCAGAACTGACGCCTGTTGAATTGTCCAGCAGCATGACGGTCCACATAGTTGTAGGCGAGGATGAAACCCGACAGAAGAAAAAAGAAATTGACGCCGACATAGCCGTTGTCCATCAGCGGAGCCAGCGGCCCGAACCATGCTGGGTTCCAGAAATGAAAGAAGACGATATTGGTCGCGGTAAAGGCCCGCAGTCCTGTCAATGCGGGCAGCACGGGTCGACGTGCAACTACAGTAGCAACGGCCATAATGCTACGTGGTGACCAGCGAGCCGACTTTTTCGCCAGCGATGACGCGACGGATATTTCCCGGCTGATTCATGCTGAAGATAATCATCGGCAGGTCATTGTCCTTACAAAGGCTGACCGCCGTCATGTCCATCACGCGCAGATTGCGTTGCAGTATCTCCATATAGCTGATCTGGTCGAACTTCACAGCGTCTTTGTGCAGGACTGGGTCGGCGCTATAAATCCCCTCAACCTTGGTGGCCTTCATCAGAACGTCCGCTTTGATTTCCATTGCACGCAGCGACGCGGCAGTGTCAGTCGAAAAGTAGGGGTTGCCAGTCCCGGCGGCGAAGATGACGACGCGACCCTTTTCCAGGTGTCGGATGGCGCGTCGGCGAATGTATGGCTCTGAGACCTGATTCATCTCAATGGCGCTCATCACGCGGCAGTGCACGTTCTGTTTTTCCAGCGCGTCCTGCACTGCCAGCGCGTTGATGATGGTTGCCAGCATGCCCATGTGGTCCGCCGAAACGCGGTCCATATCCTTGGCCTGCTCAGCCACGCCGCGAAAAAAATTGCCACCGCCTACGACAATGGCCAGTTCGACACCCATGGTATGAACATCGGCGATTTCGGCTGCAATCTCGTGAACGCGCGTGACGTCAACACCAAAGCCGAGATCGGCCGCCAACGCCTCGCCGGAAAGCTTGAGAAGGACTCGTTTGTACATGCCTGTTTGAGTATCGCAGATGTTGCGGAAGCCTGAAAGCTTTGACGCAACCTAAGCGTTACGGCATCTCCGGTCTCACCGGCAATAAAATATCAGAAGTGGACGATCTCAAGGGAATCAGGTTTGGTCTATGCCTATAAATCGTTTGGGAGCGGGATAATGCGCATTGCGGAGATAGGTTGCCACATCACGCGCTATATCATCGGGCGATTCAGGCCGTTCCCCACATCTGGCCGCCCATGTCCTTCCTGGGTGTAAGACGTCCCATCGTGGGCGCATACCTTTATAACGACCGCTTCCTGGATCGTGATTCCCAAAACCGTCAATAATTGCGTTCCATACAGGCGAAAACCTGCCGATCAGGAGTGATTCCCCGAGTGGAATCCAGATGTCATCGACCACAAGAAAACGACAATCGAATTCGCGGAGATCCAGGTTTTCGACGGATCGTATGCTTTCCGCATGCTCGGAAAGGCGATTGTAAAGAGGTTTCCGCGTCGTATCACCCTCAGTATTGCTTCCTCTCCTGGCCCCAGCATGTACAGCTTTCCCAATATAGATCGGAGCCATGAATTGGTTATTCCGGTTTAAATTTGCCAATGCGGCATATGCGGAAAATCCTCCAGAATAATAAATCACATAAATCCCAGCACCCTGAAATACAGGTAATTCGCCGAGCGGGTAGACACTCTGGGAAAGCAATGCTTCCGCCACACTCGCCTGGAGATTTCCCCGGTCAAGCGGATTGAATGGGATGGAGTTGTCGGTCATGCCACGCCCAACATCCGCTGACGCGCGAGGATTAGGGATTTTAATTTCGCCTTGATAAGTTTCTCTGCAACACTGGCTGCCACACGCTGGGCAAGTACAACTGGAACCGCATTGCCAAGTTGCCGCATCGTTTCGGTCCACGACCCCTGGAATCGAAACCCATCCGGAAACGTCTGTAATCTCGCCGATTCTCGAATCGTGAAGTAGCGAACTTCACCCGTGTCCTTGACCATCATGTTCTCGCCACCAGGAACGCCATGGTCACCAGCCTTTAATGTCTTGGCGGGTTGATCCAGCGTACTACCCGTATGCCCTGAGTAGGTTCGTGCGCCTGGCTGGAATCTGTGATCGGAAAAATTCCTCTCCGCCTTCGACTCAGGATCGGGCAATCCCCAAATAGCGTCGCGGACCGTACGCCATGGAAGTTCATCGGCAAGGATTAGACAATCACTCAATGTTTGGACGCGAGCTTCAAATTGCACGGGCACCGCCCCACGGGCGCGTCGGGGAATGCGATGCCGGTCCCAGTATTCGCCCGTTACCCATTGCTCAAACAAAAGTCCATCCTGGCTATGTGTTCGACGTGGGAAAGACCATTCAATGCCGAGGTCAGAGCGAAACCCTACGATAAACACACGCTCGCGTTTTTGGGCCACGCCGTAATCCGCGGCATTCACTAGAGTTGTCAGGACGTTGTACGTCAAGCCTTGACCGTGAAGTCTTCCCGAAGCTCTTTCTTTCTGTAGACGGAGCAAGTGATCAAACCAACTCTCCTTGCGCCGTCGGACTATCTCGGGGAACTCGAACTGCAAAAGAATGTATTGATAATAGTTGGCGAAAGATGAGCGAGTTAGACCCTTCACATTCTCAAAGACAAATGCGTGCGGTCGAAGACGCCGGACAATGTCGACTGTTGCGGGAAACATGTCGCGTCCATCGTCATGTGCAAGATGCTTGCCACCCATCGAAAAAGGCTGGCAAGGAGGCCCACCCGCGACCAGATCAATATCCTCTGGAATCTGCGACCAGTCAAAATTTCTTACATCCGCCTGGTGCAAAGGCCAATCACGGACGAGTGGATAGCCCAGCAGTTGATTTCGGCGGATTGTATCGCAGGCCCCTTTGTTCCACTCCACAACGGCGAGCGGCTCGAAGCCCGCAAGACCGACGCCAATTGCCAGACCGCCCGCGCCAGCGTATAGCTCAATGCAATTCATGCTGATTCTTACCTCGAAGGAAAGAACTTAATCGGTCTCGAAGCGCCGATTCACTCTTTAATTCACACTCCCAAATTACCAGAACGCTCCAACCCTCTCGTTGCAGTGAAGCGAGGATTTTCCGATCTCTCAACTTATTGCCTTCCAACTTGGGAACCCAAAATTCCCTTTTGGATTTTGGGATACGGGCCAACCGGCATTCCTCATGCCGATGAAAAAAGCACCCGTTGACTAAAATGATTCTTTTGAGGCCCGGGAAGACCAAATCAGGTTTTCCGGGTAGCCGCCTGTCGTGAAGCCGGTAACGGTAGCCCATCGCGAATACCAACTTACGGACAAGCATTTCCGGCTTAGTGTCCTTCGATCTGACACGTGACATCTGAAGGCTTCGTTGTTCTGGCGTCAAGGAGTCTGAAGGCATGGGCTAGCTTTACGACAATTATCACCCACATCTCTTGCGGCGTCATACACTCAATTTAGACTGCTCGTTCGGATGGCTCAATATCCTTCTCTTCCGCTGAATGACACCTTCCTCTTTATAGAAGATGAGAGCCACTACGGGCAGAAATAGAAAGCCCGACCATGGCCGTGCTTTTCTCTTGTGAAGCGCTAGCTGCTTACGCTTTTTCTTGTCCGGCCGTATTGATCTGAGCAACGGTCCAATTTGCGTCGCCAACTTTGAAGCGGGCGAAGCGGCGCACCATCAGGTTTTCGCCCAGCTTGCCGACCTTCTGGGCGATGAGCTGCGCGATGGTGACAGTCTGCTCCTTGATGAACGGCTGCTCCAGCAGGCAGACTTCCTCATAGAACTTCGACATTTTGCCTTCGACGATCTTTTCGATCACAGGAGCGGGCTTGCCAGTCTGGGCGGCCTGCGCGCGATAGATTTCCTTCTCGCGTTCCAGGTCCGCAGACGTCACATCTTCCTTGCGGATGTAGCGCGGATCGGTCGCCGCTATATGCATGGCGATGTCTTTCAGCAATTCCTGAAAGTCCTCGGTGCGGGCGACGAAATCGCTCTCGCAGTTGACTTCAATCAACACGCCGATTTTGCCGCCAGCATGGATGTAGGTCCCCACTGCGCCTTCGCTGGCCGTGCGGCTGGCCTTCTTGGCCGCCGATGCCATCCCGCGTTTGCGCAGGACGACAATAGCTTCCTCCATATTGCCCTTCGCTTCTGTTAAAGCATTGCGGCAGTCCATCATGGGAGCACCGGTCTTCTCGCGCAACTCCTTTACCATTGAGGCTGAGATCGTTTCTGTCACGGTTGACATCCTCGTTTGATCCAATCTTGAATACTGAGATAGTGTGTCAATAGCCCGCAGGGTAGAAAATCGACCGGGCAGGCCACTGAGAAATGCAGAGTGATTTAGAAGCAGGTAAGTATCCCATACGCAGCAGCGCGGCGAACTAGATGCCTTCGGCCACTACAGGAGATGAGTCGTCCTCTACCGCGGTCACAGCGGCAGGGGCCTTCCGAATTCCGCCACCAAGCGCCTGTTCCAGATCGACATCATCTTCCGCCAGTTCGGGATCATACTGTCCCGCGTTGAAGCTGTTCGGAGCGTCTGCGTCCGCACTGGCTGTTACACCGGCAACTTCCGCCAGTTCCTTGTCTCCGCCCATCTGGACGCCTTCCACGATGGAGTCGGCAATCTTGGAGGTAAACAGCCGAATCGCTCGCAGCGCATCGTCATTGCCCGGGATAATGTAGTCCACCAGCGTAGGATCGCAGTTCGTATCGACCACGGCGACCACCGGAATGCCCAGCTTGCGGGCTTCTTTGACGGCAATGGTCTCGTTGTTCGAGTCGACGACGAAGAGCGCGTCCGGCAAGCGGCGCATGTTTTTGATGCCAGCCAGATTCGCCTGGAGGTGTTTGCGTTCGCGCTCCAGCTTGATGACTTCTTTCTTCGTCATCAGATCGTAGCGGCCGTCGGTGGCCATTTCATCCAGTTCCTGAAGGCGCTTCACAGACTTCTGCACAGTCGCCCAGTTGGTCAGCAGTCCGCCGAGCCAGCGCTGATTGATGTAGAACATGCCGCAACGCGTGGCTTCCTCAGCAATGGCGTCCTGCGCCTGTCGCTTAGTGCCAACAAAAAGAATGGTCTTACCATCGAGCGCAAGGTCAGTAACGTACTTGCTGGCTTCCTTGAACATCTTCAAGGTCTTTTGCAGGTCGATGATGTAGATTCCATTGCGTTCGCCAAAGATATACTCCTTCATCCTTGGGTTCCAGCGCTTTGTCTGATGCCCGAAGTGGACTCCCGCTTCGAGCAGTTCCTTCATGGTGATAGTGGCCAAACGACCTCCTTGTGATTTGCATCCTGCCACGCATTTCAGAGTGGTGAGGATTTATCCCCTTAGGGAAATTTTGCTGCTGAAACTTGTTACGTCCAAAATTTGCACTCAGTGAAATCACACTGGGTGCCCCACCTTCGCGCAGCGAAGGTGGGATAGAAAATATTCACGCAAAGAAGCAATAAGAACGCCTTAGCGTTTCGAGAACTGGAAGCGCTTGCGGGCACCCTTCTGTCCGTACTTCTTGCGTTCCTTCATGCGGGCGTCGCGAGTCAAAAATCCCTGTTCTTTCAGGCTTGCGCGCAGCTCAATGTTGTATTCCAGCAATGCGCGTGCCGTACCCATTTTCACTGCATCGGCCTGTGCGGTCACGCCGCCACCCTTTACCGTTGCCAGCACGTCGAACGTCGATCCCATATCCGCAAATACCAGAACGCGGCGGGCCGTGATGCGCTGCTGCTCGGTGACAAAATATTCTTCAAAGGCGCGGCCATTGATCGTAAATTTGCCGCTGCCCGGGCGCAGAAACACGCGAGCAATGCTCGTCTTGCGCCGTCCGGTTCCGTAGTACTGAATCAAGTCTGCCATGCGTTTTCGCTGTCCCGTAAAAAATGTTTGTGTTGCTTTCGTTGGACTTCTTTAAGTTTTAACCGTTCAAAGTCATTGCGATGGGCTTCTGCGCGTCGTGTGGATGCGTGTTGCCGCGATAGACCTTCAGTTTGGTAGCCATCTGGCGGCCCATTTTGTTCTTGGGCAACATGCCTGTAATGGCCTGCTCCACGATGCGGTCCGGTCGTCGCGCCAAAAGTCGCACGAACGACTCTTCGCGCATACCGCCGGGAAATCCCGTGTAGCGACGATACATTTTCTGCTGGCTCTTCAAGCCGGTCAAGCGGACCTTCTCGGCGTTCAGCACGATGACGTGGTCGCCTGTGTCGATGTAAGGCGTGTATTGCGGACTGTTCTTCCCGCTCAACACGCGCGCGGCCTCTGTGGCCAACCTGCCCAGCGTTTTTCCGCTGGCGTCCAGCACGTACCACTTGCGCGTAATGTCTTCCGGACTCGGAATAAAAGTTGACATGGCTCCAGTTCTCCCAACAAACTTCTTAATGTAAAAAATCATTCTCCATCGCGCTTTTTATGCGGTCGGCGCACAACTATACCCACTAAGCCACAGCAATCACAACGAATATCTGCCTGAGAGAACCGTTGCAGATCGCATCATCGCGTCATGGAGCGCAGAGGGCGAACCCGTTGCAGCGTCGAGGGGCGGTGAAACCGAAGGACGCTTTGCGCTGCCATCGCACCGGAGGAA
>JAJYGR010000276.1 GCA_021790655.1 Acidobacteriota bacterium
CTTGGACGGCCCATTCGAGGCAATCCCAAAGCCAAAATCACTGTCATCAATTTCGACGATCTTGAGTGCCCGTTTTGCGCCCGGATGCATCAGGAAATGTTTCCCGCTACCGAAGCGCACTATGGCGACCAGGTCCGCTACGTTTACAAAGATTTCCCACTGGTGGAGATCCATCCCTGGGCCATGCATGCCGCCGTGGATGTCAACTGTCTGGCGGCGCAAAACCAGCCCGGCTACTGGAACCTCGTCGATTACATCCATAGCCACGGAAACGAAATCACTGGAAACGACAATCATCAAGACCCTGCCGCGAGCATGAAAAAACTGGATGAACTCACCCGACAGGAAGGCCAGCGGGACAAGGTGAATATGAACAAACTGAATGCCTGCATCTCCAGGCAGGATGAGTCTGCCATCCGCGCCTCCATGAAGGAAGGGGATGCGCTCGGCATCGACGGTACCCCAACACTTTTTATCAACGGGGAACGCGCGACAGGGGCCATTCCGCAGAGTATGCTGTGGACGATCATCGATCGCGCCATTTCGGATGCAGGTGGCGTGCCTCCGCCGCAAACGGACAGCAATCCGGTAAAGGCGACAGCTACCACTGGCAAATAACTTCCTGACCTCTACCTGTGCGTTGAGCAACGAGTGCATTGGGCGAGGAGAAAAGATTGAATGCATGAAAGTATCGGCAACTGGACAACGGAGAACGGGCTTGAACTTAACTTCAAAGCAAATGTCATTTCTAGGTTATATCCATCCTGTAATCGGACTTGATTCCCAAACAGCGTCTCGGCTCCGCCGCAGGATTGCTCTACAGGCTATGATGGGTGCGCTTCTCCTGACCACCGTAGCTGGTTGCAAGCGTACGCCCAACCCGGACGTGTGGGCCACAGTCAACGGCCACTCGATCATGAAAGCGGAAGTGCAAAAGTACTTCGATAACAAGGTAAGCACGATGCAGCAGCAGCCCACCGAGGACGAAGCTGCCATGCTTAAGCTCGACATTCTTCATAATCGAATCGATGAAGAGGTCCTCCGGCAGCGCGCGGAAAAGCTGCATCTTGTCGCAACGGACGCGGAAGTCGATGCCAAGATTGCCCAGCTCAAGGCCCCTTACACGGAGCAACAGTTCGACGCCCAACTGAAGGCGAAGAACTTGACGCTGGAAGACGTTCGCCGCGATTACTGGCTTTCGCTGACCACGAACAAAGTTCTGAATAAAGAGATCGACTCCAAAATCAACATTACCGACGCCGACGTTGCAAACTTCTACAATCTGCACAAAGCGGACTTCAATCTGATCGAACCGCATTATCATCTGGCGCAGATTGTCGTTACCTCGGCCCCCGCAGCCCAACCAGGAAACCTGCAAAACAGCAAGGCCGCCAATGATGTAGAGGCGCGCAAGAAAATTCAGGGCATACACAATCAACTGGAAAGTGGAGGGGATTTTTCCGGACTGGCCATGAACTACTCGGAGGACCCCAATACGGCCTCCAGCGGCGGCGACATGGGCTTCATTCTCGACTCGCAGATGAAGACCAATCCCGAAGTATATGCGGCAATCACCAAGCTGCGCCCCGGCCAGATCACTGACATTCTGCCGATCTATCAGGCCGCTCAGGGTGGATCGAGGCACGCAATAGGCTACGTCATCTATAAACTGATTGCCGTCGAACAGGCCGGCCAGCACCCGCTCAGCGATCCGCGCGTGCAGCAGATGATTCGCCAGCAGTTGCGCGACAGCCGCTCCCGTCTGATGCAGAGCGCATATTACGAAGTTCTGAGAGATCAGGCACGCGTCGTCAACTATTACGCGGAAGATTTACTGAAGAACATTCACTAGGACATATCTACAGAACAGGTAATTCAAAATAGTGTGCGTCATTCTTTGGTCGCCGCGGCGACCGAAGTATCCAGAGGGTGAAGGTGGCGATTATCGTGCAAATATTCTCTGGTTCTTCACTCCGGTCCTTCGCCGCGGCGAAGCGACCACCGTTCAGAATGACTCCTCTTGACCTTCCACTCCACGAATCATAAATCTGGTATAGGAAATATTTTTTTGGCTTGACGCGATGGAAGGTGTCCGTCCGTCTACTCGATCACCAGCAGCACCTGACCGGCCTGCACCGTCGCTCCGGGCTCAATTGCAATGCGAGTGATCTTCCCGGCCTTCGGAGCCTTCAACTCATTCTGCATCTTCATGGCTTCAATCACAATCAGACCCTGTTGGGCCTGTACGCTCTCTCCCGCTTGCACCAGAACCCGCACGATCCTTCCCGGCATGGGGGCCGTGACCGGCTTTGCACCCGCAACATGTGCAGCGGAATTCGAGCGAGAGCGCAAGGACCGCGGATCGCGGACCTGGTAGTTGATTCGTTCTCCGTCCAACACAATCGCAGGGTCTTCTGGCCGAGCGTCCAAGAGAATGCAATACGATTTCCCCTCGATCAGCACGGACAGTATGTTCGGCTGCAACATCCGCAAGTCTGCGTGGAACTGCTGGCCGTCGAGCGTGATCTGCCAGCCGAGGCCATCGCCAGCGGACTGGATCGAAACGCGCCGCTTCCCGCCATTCAATTCGATGTCGTAATTCAAGAGCGCAACGCCTCCTTGCGGCCCGCCGTCTTCCACGCGCTCGCGGGTGAGGCATCGTCCGCGCCACGAATCATGTTCTGAGATTGTGTCATTTCAAAAAATGCTGCGGCGATTGTGGCTACCGCATTGATATTTGGGTCGCGCTCTCCCTGCTCCGTTTGCAAGGATGTCTCCGCCAACAAACGCTCCAGATATCCTGTATCGATCTTGGCAGACCGAAAACCCTCATCGCGCAGGATGAGGCGAAACAGGTTTACATTCGTCGCGATCCCACCCACATGGTATTCGTCGAGCGCGCGCAGCATTCGCTCAATGGCAAGAGAGCGTGTCGGCGCATAAGCAATCAACTTCGACAAAATGGGGTCGTAGTCCAGCGGTACCGTCCAGCCCTCGTAGATACCGCAATCTTCACGGATGCCGGGGCCGGAGGCCTGCACCAGCCGCGTGATTTTTCCTGGCGACGGAAAAAATTGGTTCTCCGGATCTTCCGCGTAGATGCGGCACTCGATCGCATGACCCCGCAAATGAATGTCCTGCTGCGTGAACGGAAGCGGTTCGCCTTCCGCAATCTGGATCTGTAGATGCACCAGATCGAGGCCCGTGACCAGTTCCGTGACAGGATGCTCGACTTGCAGCCGAGTATTCATTTCCAGGAAGTAGAAGTTGCGCTCCGCATCGACCAGAAACTCCGCCGTGCCAGCATTCGTGTAGCTAGCCGCCTGTGCTAAGCGAACTGCTGCTTCACCCATCCGGCTTCGCAGCGTATCGTCCACAAATGCGGAAGGAGCTTCCTCAATCACTTTCTGGTGCCGCCGCTGCACGCTGCACTCGCGCTCGCCGAGATACACGCAGTGGCCGTGTTGGTCCGCCAGAATCTGTATTTCAATGTGCCGGGGCCGGTCGATCAGTTTTTCTATGTACACGTCCCCCGACCCAAACGCGCGTTCTGCTTCGCTCCTTGCGCTCTCCAGCGCTTCGGAAAGGTCAGTTTCCGACGGTACCGCGCGCATCCCTTTTCCGCCGCCGCCAGCGGCGGCTTTCAACATGATGGGATAGCCTATCTTGCTCGCGACCTGCTTCGCTTCC
This sequence comes from Acidobacteriota bacterium, assembly GCA_021790655.1. GTDB lineage: Bacteria > Acidobacteriota > Terriglobia > Terriglobales > Acidobacteriaceae > JAKAAZ01. Next base: position 3,691 of record JAJYGR010000276.1, read on the forward strand.
GCCAAAGATTCCAATGCATGGACCGAACCCGGTACGCGGGGAAGGCCTGCCGCATCTGCAGTTTGACGAGCGCGGGTCTTCGATCCCAGCATCCGCATGGCGCTGGCGGATGGTCCGATAAAGCGAATGCCTGCGCTTTCACACGCTGCTGCAAAATCCGCATTCTCGGATAGAAACCCGTAGCCAGGATGGATCGCGTCCGCCCCACTTTTACGGGCAACTTCAAGAATCAGGTCGCCACGAAGGTAGGATTCCGTAGCGGGCGAGGGTCCGAGCCGGTACGCTTCATCGGCATGGGCAACGTGCAAGCTTGCGCGGTCCGCATCTGAATAGACCGCCACGGAGGAGATACCCCGTTCCCTACATGCGCGAAGAATACGCAGGGCAATCTCACCCCGGTTCGCGATAAGTATTTTTGTGATCTTCATATTCAAATGCTATTACGTTAGGTATGTCGTCCTGAGCCGAAGGCGAAGGATATTGCGGTTTGCACAGGAAAAACAAGGTTCTTCACTTCGCTACGAGTTCACTTCCTGAGTGGGTGCGGGTTACGCTAATTTTCTTGCAATGTGTTCATCGAGTATTTCACGCACTGTGAGCGGCACAATGATGCAGTGTTCCCGCCGAAAGAAAGCGTCGATCTCCCGCAAGGCATCTGAGGAAAACTCAAACGAGACAAAGAACCCTTTCGTGCGCTTTTCGCGCAACATGGCTGTCTCGAACAGATCGATGTCCGGTCTGCCCGCCTTGTCCTTTTGCTTCACCTGCACCGGATACCAGGCGTCCATGAAGTCGAGTTCCCCGGCGGTTTTCCCGCTTCTGGTAGGCATGGAAGATACGGGATAAATGCGCCCGTCGATGCCCATGTCGCCAACTTGTGCCTTGTTGGGAATACCGCCCAGCGCGATAACTGCCCAGTTCTCGAATTCAAACGGCGGAATCGTTCGGAGTTGCTTTTCAGTCCATGGCAGATCGCGAACAACGAAGCCACGCCCCACGCGCCACAGTTTTTCATCTTCCGGAAGTCGGCATACATCCCGTAATCGCTTCGCCATCACACGGCAAGCTGTAGGGGAAACATCGATTCCAATCCATTGTCGTCCCAGATTTTGAGCCGCAACCAAGGCTGTTCCGCACCCGCAGAACGCATCGAAAACTATGTCATTCTCGTTGCTGGACGCCTTAATGATTCTCTCAAGCAGCGGCAGCGGTTTCTGTGTCGGATAGCCGAGGCGTTCCGACGCCTGGGCTTGGATTGGCTGAATATCATCCCAGATCGTATCTATTGGCTGCCCCTGCATCTCGTCGAGATAACGCTTTTGTGAAGCCAAGCCAGTCGATGAGTAGTGAATGATTCCCTGTTTGTCGGATTCTTCCATCCGCTCTTTAGTCCATCGCCACACTCTCTTATGGCCCTTCCAGTCGTAAGTAAGATTTGGGCGGTCGGGATTCGGGTTTGTTAAATCACTCAAGCGGAAGCGGCGACCGGTTTCTTTCTCGACGAAGCGGTAGAATTTATTGAGGTATTCGGGATCGTATTCCTTGAAAGGGCGGTTCCATGTTAATTCCTCACCGCCGCCGTAATAGAAAATCGTGTCGTGGTTGTTTGGAAATCCCTTAAATGCCAAGCCCTTTGCATTTGTTCGCTTCCAAATGATTTCACTTCGAAAGTTGTTCTCTCCGAAAATCTGGTCGAACATCACCTTGACGTAATGGCTGGCGTGCCAGTCGCAGTGATAATAAAAGCTTCCAGTTTTTTTGAGAACACGCGCCAGTTCGACGCAGCGCGGGCGCATGAATTCGATATAGGCTTGCGTGGATTCATTCCGGTCCTCGAAGGACCGTTTCTCTTTCGTCTCGCCCCAGAACACTTTATAGTTGCGGTTGGAGTTGAATGGCGGGTCGATGTAGATCAGATCCACGCAGGCGTCTGGCAGTTTCCTGAGTTGGTCGAGGTTGTCTCCGCAATAGATGACACGGGTATCGAGCAGCGAGGAAGGCTTGCGGGACAAGGCACACATGGCGCAAATTATCTCATGCACAGGACGTAAACAGTGGACTGACTGACCCTTGAGTATGTTTTACAAGGGAGTCAGATATATAAACTTTTTTTCTGCGAAACAAGACGAATTACAGAAAACGCCCTAGCTGAATAGAGTGGGTTCATCGTTCGACACATCACCCTTTTTTGTGACGCGTCTCACCCTGGATTGCGTTACCGGCGGAGGCGCGGAAGAAACTGCGCGCTCCGAATGGTCCGACGCCAACAATGTCAACAAATCCTGCATCTCCCTGCGAATGTCCTTCAGCCGTGGCGCATCTGGAGCGGGTCTGGTTTGGACACTCGGCAGTACTTTTGCGTTCTTGCGGACCACTGACTCGCGGGCAACTGGGGCAGCCTTGGTTGGTTGTGGCGCATGCGTGTCCTCAAGTATCTGCATCGCGAAGGAATTTCGCTCTATGGGCGTACCACGGCGTTTCTCAGCAAGCAGTCGGCGGGCGCCCGCGATAGTGAATCCTTCGCTGTAGAGCAGATGCTTGATCTGCAGGACCATCTCCACATCGCGCTTGCGATACAGTCGATGTCCCGTGCCGCCCTTGTTGGGTTTGAGTTGAGGGAATTCAGTTTCCCAAAAGCGCAGCACATAGGCGGGCAGGCCACACAGCCGAGCGACATCGCCAATGCGGAAATAGAGTTTGTCTGGGATGGAGACGAGTGTTTCTCCAGATTGCGTCTTGCGCCGGGTTGGCTGCTGTTGCGCCATCTGACTCCCCTCGTTTCGCAAGGTAGAAATACAACACGATTACAGCAGAAAGCCAAAGTATGCACGCCTGACACAACTCATACTACCTAAAGTATAGGCGATTGCCCCTCGATGATACAGCTTTTTCTTGCCTCACAAAGCTCATCCAGCCGTGGGAATACACCATTCTCAGCCAGACATTTTGATCCTCAAAACGCTTTTGGGAAGATTTTTTATCTGCGAGGCATGCCGCCTCCACGCGGAGTGGAAAACATCGGCCTTGGCGCCCAGGCGGGATGGGGTGGAAAGTCGGGAGGGTGCGCTGGACCTACTGGACGCCCGCGGCTAAGATTATCCAACTGTCCTGGATCCAGGGGACGACCAGGATCCTGCCGCAATGCAGGTTCTCGTTGCTCGAATGTTGGCTGTGCAACCGGGGGTGGTGTTCGTGTAATCAACGTTTTCCCTCGCTGGCTGCTGCCATAGATCGTGGTCGGTAGCCCAGCGCCATTCAGTCCTTGATTTTCTGATTGTCTATTTTGCCCTGAATAGTAGCGGCCTGTTCCGTTTCCGCTATTCTGAGCGGGCCTTGCGTTGCTGGACTCAGGAAACACTCGGTTAGTCTGGTTTGTCTGCGGGTGGTAGGGCACTGCGGAGGTTCGCGCACCCGGTGTCAACCTTTGTTCGCCACGGAACGTAATCAGGTTTGGACGCTGAGAAGAAATTGGAACTGCTGTCACAGGATGAGGCACTACGCTCCGCGTTGTCGGGGTTATGAAGGGATGTGGAATGATCTCTGCATGCGCCAATTGCTGCCGTGTAGGGTGAATCGCAGTGCGTGGCGTAATGAGACGTCCGCTGGCGAATTCATTCGCACGTACTGCCGTGGTGGCAATGTTCCGATTGGCGTAGCGGATGTTACGGAACGTTCCTTTATTGTGATAGTAGTTGTAGTAATTGTTGTTCGTGATGTTGGTAATATTGGTGACACGGTTGATGGTGACGCGATTGATGTTCGTCACGTTGACCTGGCTGAAATATCCCGGACTACAGTGGTACCAGGGGTAGTACGGTTCTCCCGGCCCTAGCGGGAACCAGGCCGACAGCCCAATCCCGCCTCCAATACCTATCCCTGCCGCAAATCCCGGACCTCCTACAAACCCTACCAGCGCGGGGGAGTAGATCGGCGCCACGTCAAAGGGGCCAGGCACCCAGCCCCAACGGTTTCCATAATATGCCCAGCGTCCATAATGGAACGGAGCAAATCCCCAGGGATAGGTATCCACCCAGGTCCATCCCCACGGGGAGACCCAGACCCAGCTTCCAGTGGAATAGGGGACCCATCCGGCTGGCACGCTGTTGGGATACCAGACAGAACCATAACCCGGGGTATCGTTCCATGTCCCGTATTGGTCGAGATCGTCCGAGCCGATTGTATCGGGATTTACATATTGCCGTGTCTGCGAACTCAGTAGCGTCCGGTCACGCTGCTGGCTCCATACGTCGAAGGGATCTTTGCCAGCTAGCGATAGAGATGTCACTGTAATGGGATTCGTACCCATCAACCGGACCGAATGACCCGTTCCGAGAGTTTGCGACAATTTGGGGCCGCTGATCTCGATCTCTCCAGAGTTGACGGTCACGACAGTTCCACCATCTCCGGTATAGCAATCGATGCGAAAATCTCCGGGCTGCATGACAGTGATGGCCCCATTCGGTGTATCCACTTCGACAGTGTGATTGGGATCGAGAGTGAAGGTGCGCACATGCAGGCTGCCCTGCGACAGGCCCAACTGTGTGATGTCGTTGTTCAGATTCGTGACGGACAAATCGGTGTAATGCCAGATGTGAACCACCGCTTGCTCCAACTGGAGTTCGGCCCGGCCGTTCGCATCTGCGTACAAACGATCGCCGGTGGTCATTGGATAATTCTCTGAGGCCTGCGTCCAATTCTGCACGCCAGTCGGCTGGATCGATACGTCGCCCTGAATTTGCGTAAGTCTGGCGACCTGCCCTGGCGGATCCTGATTGTCACCGTTGTTCGGATCGGATGCAAAGGCTTGCGCCGCTAGAACGAAGAAAAGTGCGGTCAGGCACAGTACCGTCG
>JAJYGR010000163.1 GCA_021790655.1 Acidobacteriota bacterium
GGGCAAAATCCGTGGTCGCGTTTTCCGGCGCAGCACCATGGGTAAACAGGCTGGCATTGCGAATAAACCGGCGGAAGACAGTATCCGTGACGCCAGCCATCGGAGCCAGCACCGTCGCCGGCGCAATCCGTACAGACCCGATGAGCAGTGATGCAGGCACACGCGCCTCCGCAGGCATCAAGTGTTCCGCCGGATTGTCCCAGTGCTTTTTCACTGCTCCGCCGGGTCGCGCACTTCCCAGTTCGCCGTGTGCCGGGCCACAAACTGATCGGTGAACTCGACCATTTCTGGCGTCGACCGATAGCGTTCTGGTCTGACTACGAGATTCACGGCCGACTCCTTTCCGACAAGATCAACAAACAGTATTCCAATGCGACCGACGCCGTCCTTGGACAATGTTTTCTGGAGAAGACTGGATCCGGCATAGTATTCCCGTGATCGCGAGCCCGCCATGAGAGCCGCCAAGTAGCGGAAGTGTCCCGAAATTCCCTTTAACTCATCAAGGGACCGAATAAAGCCCTCGTTGCCTAAAACGAGAATGGATTCATTGACTGGGTGAGGAGTCAAATCGGGAGCCTGCGAAATGATATGTACTGCATGCACATCGCCCACGCCAGCTCGATCAATTGCCAGAACCTCCAGGTGCTCGCCGTTCCAATCGGCGTCCAAATAAATCTTGGGGACCAGAAGCTTTCTGATGAAGAAGTCCTGGATAGCATTCTTGGCTCTGCCGAGTTCCTGTTGCACCTCAAGGTCGATCATTTCTCCACCCCTCCACACTCAGCTGTTTTCCCGCATCCTCAGCCCAAGCTGCAAAGCGCTCCGCTTGTTGGACAATTTGGCTAAAATCCAAACCGTAGCCATCGGATGCATAAGCCACTCGGCTTTTTAGCCTAAGCAGTTTCTCAAGGCGATCCACACCTTGCCTTTTTTCAAACTTTCGGGCTGCAAGCAGCGTTCTCAGTTCCTGAGCGGCCTGCCTGTGATCCTCGGACGACATGCTTCCGCTTCCCATCCCGGTCCGCAACGCGTCGCTGTATGAAATTGCACTGTGGACGGCGAGCAGCGCCGCCGAATATCGATGACCGCTCAGATCGCTCTTGAGCAAATCCATTGCCTTGAGAAAGTCGCGCGCGCGATCTAAATGATGCCGAACTTGCACGTGCTGCATAACGTCAATTCTCGCATGACCACAACCAAAAGGCCTCCGCCGCAGCGGAGGCCTGGATTTTTGACGCCTGCCAGCTCGCTACTTGGCTGCGGTCTCGGCCTTGGCGGAATCCGACTGCGCATATTTGCGGCGGAAGCGCTCGACGCGTCCGGCGGTATCGATCATCTTCTGCTTGCCAGTGAAAAACGGATGGCAGTTGGAGCAAATTTCCATGTGGATATCGCCCTTGTGCGTGGAACGGGTCTCGAAAGCATGGCCACAGGCGCACTGCACACGGATCGTTTCGTAATTGGGATGAATTCCTTGCTTTGGCATAGGACTGAAACCTTTCTCTTTAAACGCTATCTTCCAGTTTATGCGAGATTCCCACAGGCCGCAATGTTGGAATCGAGATGCAACTCACCAAACTGGCTGCGATACTAGAGGGGTCAGGACCACTCTCAGCATGAGATCCTTCCCAATTGCCGAAAACTCGACTGCCTGCCCGCACTGCGCGGGCACGGGACTGAAGCTGGTACGCCGCGAGGGCGAACAGTTTGCCACCGAATGCATTTGCCGCATTGAACGAAAGGCTGGGCTGCGCCTGAAGCGCGCGCATATCCCGGAACGCTACGCCCACTGCTCGCTGGAGAGCTTCGATACCGGTTTTCGCAGCGCCGATCCCTCGCTGGGCATGGCCCTGATGGCAACGCGACGTTTTGCCGATGGCTATCCACTCGAAACCGAAGGCCGCGGATTGTTGCTAACGGGTAGCATTGGCGCGGGGAAAACGCATCTGGCCGTGGGCCTCTTGCGCGAACTCATCGAACAACGAGGGGCTAGCGGCGTCTTCTGCGATTATCGCGACCTGCTCAAGCAGATCCAGAACTCCTACAATCCGCATGTCGCCACCACGGAGCTGGAGATTCTCCGGCCCGTGTTTGAAGCCGAGATTTTGGTCTTGGATGAACTCGGCGCGGTGAAGCCGACGGACTGGGTGTGGGACACCGTTGCCCACATTTTGAACACGCGCTACAACGATAAACGAACCACGCTCATCACGACGAACTACCCAAACCAGCCATCAGCTCTGGTGCAATCGCAGTCCGCTGCCTCCTCGGTTACGGACCGCGACGTTTCGCGGGGTGCCGCCACGCGTGTCATGCGCGAAGAAACACTGGGCGACAGGATCGGCGAACGCATGCGCTCCCGTTTGCAGGAGATGTGCATTACCGTTTCCATGCATGGGGACGATTTTCGCCAGACCGTCAGGCGCGCTAGTTTTCTGTGAGTTTGAAGCAGAATGGGTTAGAGGATTGCCGCCGTTGCCAGCACCATCAACGCCGCTGCCACTGCCGCTGCCCGATACATTGCATCTCCACGGGGCCGAGGAGCGCGCTTTTGAATTTGCCGATATAAGGCGGACATGATGGCTTCTCCTGATGGAAATCTCGGAACTCTTTAAATAAATCTGAATGTCATCCAGAATCTCGAACGTCTCTGTGCCTTGCTATCTATTAGGACGTCATTTTCGACCAAATAGATTCGGTGCATGAAGCATTTTTTTTGAATCTTCATATTTGGCCCCTGTGGCGACATGCTTCCGTCTGGGAATTCGTAGAGTTACAATCGGCCAATGAACGCCCCAGCTTCGGGACCGACACCGCCTCCTGTTCCGCCTCGCGATCCAGTGCTGTTTACCAGTGATAGCTCGCATCTCGCAGATGGAGCGGCAATTGGCAGGAGGAATGAACGGAACTGGTTGCCTTGGATTGTTGCAGCAGTCATCATCGTATTGTTGGTGGGGCTGGCATTTTTGCTGGGTGGCCCACGCCGTCCGCAGTCGTCAGCGCGAACTCAAGCCAACCCCTATGCTTCCCATGTTGTTTTGACTCACATACAGATGAGTCAGGCAAGCAACTTTGCCGGGGGGCAACTGACATACCTGGATGGAACCGTCACGAACCAGGGGAATCGAACCATTACCTCTGTCACAGTTGAGGCGCTGTTTGCAAACGATGCTGGCGAACCGCCCCAGGCGGAACAGGTGCCTTTTACGCTCATCCGCACGCGGGAGCCCTACGTTGATATTGAACCTGTGAACGCAGCCCCGCTGGCACCGGGCGCTTCGCAGGATTTCCGTTTGATCTTCGAAGATATCTCACCCATGTGGAACCAACAACTTCCTCAGATCAAGGTTCTTAACGTCGGAACAAAGGAAGTTCACTAAATTATCTCGACGCTCGCGGCCAAAGTTTCGTCGACTTACAACTCTGTTCTTCGGCTTTAACCCGCGATTCCGCACATCGTAAAGGCATTATTTCTGCACCATTTACGCGACAGAATGAAAGCGTGGGCGAGTATATTTTGCCGTGCTCTGAGCAGGATTTACTCGGTTTTCGCAATCTTTCCTAAGTTCGCAAAGAATATCGATCCAACGTAAAAACATAATATCTGCTGTAAACAAATAACTTACATGAATTTACCGGGACGGATTGCCAGGAAGTACGCTTTTGGCCCCAAGGTTGCAATTGTGATGTATGTCGGAATGTGCCGCATTGAACTGACGGCACAAATAACGAGCGAGGAAAAGATGACATCGAACACTAAAAATCTGCTTCGCATAGCCACTGCATTACTGGCAACTTGTTCAACAGTTCCATTTTTAGCGCAGACTACCTCGCCGACGAATCCGTCGAACGCCCAGATCCAGACTGGGGCCACCGCAAGTGGGAGCCAGTCCGCGGGAACTTCCGCATCGGGCAACGACTCTGTCTATGCAACAGGACAACCGCTAGATACGAAATCTCACGAAGGCTTCTGGGGTCATCTGAACCCAATGGCCCGCAAGAAGTGGGTAAATCGGCAAGTAAGCCCAGTGAAAGATCGCTTGAATGAGCTGGATCAGCTCACAGCGGACAATGCGCGGCAAATTAAAGATGTGGACTCTCGCGCGCAGGCAGGAATATCGAAAGCGCAGCAGGAAGCGCAACTTGCAGATCAACACGCTACGACAGCTGGAACCACCGCATCGCAGGCGCAGCAGATTGCGCAGCAGGCAAGCACGCAGACCACGCAAATCGGCACAGCCGTTGGCAATCTAGATCAGTATCAAACGGTGAGTCAGGTTGAGATTCATTTTCGTCCCGGACATACAGCACTAGGGCAAAACTCAAAAGACGCATTGGATCAACTGGCGGCCCAGCTACAAGGCCAGCGCGGTGCTCTGATTGAGGTGCAGGGATACTCCCCTTTGCGCGGGCAGGCGGGAATTGCAAGTTCTCATAATATGGCCGCTGCTGTAACGCGATATCTGGTCACACAGCATCAAGTTCCGCTCTATAAGATTCGCCAGATCGGTTTGGGCAATGCTCCTGTCGCTACCAGCGACTCCAGCACCCGCCGTCACGGCAGCATCGTGGAAGTCACACTGATGCATAATAGTTTGTCAGCCTTGAGCGCGTCCAACACGGGCGGCTCAACAACCGGCGCGGCGCAGTCCAGCACCGCGCAGTCCTCCTCGAATGGGACTGCGTCGCAGCCAATGCCGAACCAATAAAGGCTGACTCAAAAGCTCTCACACAAGAGAGAACCAAGGCAGATTGGCCCCTCATACGAGGGGCCCTTTTTTTTCTGGTTTATATACTTCACTCCCTGAGTGGGTGCGGGTTACGCTATAGCGGATTCAAGATAGCTGTACCCTATAGTTGCAGAATCGGAACCAGGCCAGGGCGTTGGTGGGAGTGATCTGCGGGAGGGCCGTCCGCGATGGCCTGATCGAGCGCCTCGACGGTGCGCGATTTTACTCCGCGCAGGTCCTGCTTGAGCTTGGACCAGGCCTTCTCAATGGGGTTCGGGCTGGGGGAATAGGGCGGTAGGTACAGCAGTTCCGCGCCTGCCTCCGCGATCCTCTCGTGCATGCCGTGTACCTTGTGCGAACTGAGGTTATCCATGACCGCCACATCGCGGGGCTGGAGCGCGGGACACAGAACATGGTCCAGATACGCCAGGAATATCTCGGCGTCGGTAGCCGCCGGAACGGTCATGGTGGCGATCATGCCGCAGGCGCTCATTGCGCCGAGGATGGTCAGGATCCGCCAGTGGCCCTGCGGCGGCGCGGGTAGGTAATCGTCAGGCCAAACGGCGCAATGCACTGGCGCATCACAAGGCCGCCGGGGTGGGGTGGATTTTCATCGGCATGGCGAAAGCTCCTTTCGATGCGGTGCGTGAGTAACAGTCCGTTCGGGGGCTAAAGCCCTACGGATTTTCATCCAATTGCGGCACGGCTGAAGCCGTGCCCTGATACAAACCAGACTTGATCGGAGATGCTTCAACGATAGTCCACATAATCGACGTCCCACGCGTCACCGTTGTTGAAACGAAAGATAACACGCCAGTTTGCGCGGATCGTGACTGCCCAAAAACCTCGAAAGTCGCCTGGAGCGAATGAGGTAGAAATTGCGCGATTTGCAAAAACTGAGCATATTGCGGCATAATAATAGAAGCGTCCAAGGGGCAGGCTACTGCTATTGGATTGCGAACATACCACGGCCGGACGGCCGCTCCGAGCAATGCCGTAACAAGCAGTTGAATACAAGCAATACGGAGCGGTTCAGCGGAAAACAAGCGCTGCATAGGTCCGCGCGGTGGGAGACAGAGGGAACATGTCGAGAAAGTCTGGAAAGAACATTGAGAAGGCGCGCACTGCTGTCGAGCCGCGCCCTTACGCATTGACCGAAGCGGTTCCGCTTCTTCAAAGGGTCAAGTTTGCCAAGTTCGATGAAACGGTCGAGATCACGCTGCGTTTAGGCGTCGATCCGAAACATGCCGACCAGATGGTGCGCGGCACAGTCGTTCTGCCGCACGGCTTGGGTAAGACCAAGCGCGTTGCCGTGATTGCCTCGGGTGAAAAAGTCCGCGAGGCGGAAGCGGCGGGCGCGGAGTTTGTCGGTGGCGACGATCTGGTGGAAAAGATCCAAAAAGAAGGCTGGACGGATTTCGATGCGCTGATTGCCACTCCGGACATGATGAAGTCGGTCGGTCGTCTGGGCAAGGTTCTGGGGCCGCGCGGCCTGATGCCGAATCCTAAGACTGGAACCGTGACAACGGATGTGGCGGCGGCGGTGAGGGAAATCAAGGCTGGCAAGATCGAATTTCGCACCGACAAGACGGCGTTGATCCATGTGCCGGTCGGTAAACTGTCCTTCTCGCCGGAAAAGCTGGTTGAAAACGCGGTGACCATCATAACAAGTGTGGTAAAGGCCAAGCCATCCGCCGCCAAGGGCAAGTATGTCAAAGGCATCACGCTGAGTTCGACCATGGGGCCGGGCATCCAGTTGGACCAGGCGGTAGTGGACGCAGCAGGCAAAGCTTAAGAAGCCCAGGTGAGCTTCGCGCACCTGGGGCACCCGCTTCCATGTGGGCTACAAGAGGGTGAGGACATTGATATGGCATTGACAAGAGCCAAGAAGACCGAGCAGGTGGAACGCCTGGCAGCCGAACTGGCGGGGTCCACGACAGCCATAGTGGGCACATTCGCGAAATTGACCGTTTCGCAGGATTTTGCCTTGCGCACTGTGGTGCGGAATGCGGGCGCCAAGTATCGAGTGGTCAAGAACAAACTAGCAGCGCGCGCCGCTCAGGGTACCAAGGTGGAAGAGGCCCTTCAAGGTCTCAAGGGCGTTTCCTCGGTCGCCTATACGAGTGGAGATCCTGTGGCTTTGGCCAAGGCCCTATCCGAGTGGGTGAAGGAAAATGCCGAGTTCACGTTCAAGCTGGCGATCGTCGATGGCAAGGTCTTGTCGGTGAAGGAGATCCAGCAACTGGCCACTATGCCGGGCCGTGAAGAGATTTATGCCAAGCTGTTGTTCCTGATGAACGCTCCGGCGCAGCGTCTGGTGACGGTAATGAATGCGGTCGGTCGCGATGTGGCGGTGGTCTTGAATCAGGCGGTCGAGCAGAAGAAGTTTGTGGAAGCGGCGGCCTCGTAAGGGCTAGGCCGGGATTCGCAAGGGGCCAGGATTCGCAACGGCCCAAATGGTGCAAGCAATTCAAGTATTCGCTGTATTTGCGTTGGGGTGCTGTCTGGGCACTACGGAAACCGCGCAAGCAGCAACCGGAGCAGAATGCATCTCCGTTGGCAGTGCGTGATTTGAAACTCAGATTTGTAATCGATATGGAGAATGGACATGGCGGATTTACAGCAGATTGAAGAACAGATTGTAGGGTTGACTTTGCTGGATGCAGCAGCCCTGGTGAAGAAGCTGGAAGAGCGGCTTGGTGTCTCAGCAGCGGCGGCAGCACCGGTCATGATGGCCGGTGGAGGCGCGGCAGCGGCAGCGCCAGCAGAAGAACAGACCGAATTCACGGTCATTCTGAAGGATGCCGGCACCAACAAGATCAGCACTATCAAGGTCGTGCGCGAAGTGACCGCACTTGGCCTGAAGGAAGCAAAGGACCTTGTCGACGGCGCTCCGAAGACCTTGAAGGAAGGTGTTTCGAAGGAAGAGGCGGAGACGATCAAGAAGAAGTTCGCCGACGCTGGCGCTGGCGTAGACATCAAGTAGCGGCGCTCAGGTTGGCATCTTGCTTGCCGGGCGAATGTGCTATACCATTGCAATGGGACAACACGTTTGCCCGCATGCCTTCTGATTGATTAAACAGGACTGATGGAACGGATACCGTCGAACGACCGTCTGGCGGATATGCCCCGGAAGTCAAACCAAAGCGCTCAAGAACATTCAGCGCAGGCGGAAGCAAAAACTCATCTACTTGAACAGTGCACAATCCGGTTGTGACGCTCGCGGGACATGTTGTCTCTCGCGAGCAGTTTGCTGTCTTTAAGATGGTTTGAAAGTCCGGCTTAATTGGGAAGAAATCGAATGAATATTTGCAGCAAACGCAAGAATGCGACCCTGACCTTCGCGCATGTGATATGCGCTGGTTTGGCAAACAAGCAGGCGCACCAACTGACCAGGAACTAACTCGACGAAACGAACCGAACTGGGCGTGCAATCTCTGTGGATGAGCCAGAGCGCCGCCTAACCAACTCCCCGGGTTGCCGCCGGGAGTGGGCCGCAAAGGCAAAAAAGCCAGGAGTGAAGCATGCCGAACGAGAAGCGCGCGATCCGTAGCCGTCTCGATTTCTCCAAAATTCCCACCGAAATTCAGATTCCCAACCTTATCGAAGTGCAGCGCCGCTCGTATGAGCGTTTTTTGCAGATGGATAAGTTGCCAACCGAGCGCGACGATCTCGGCCTGCAATCTGTATTCGCGTCGGTTTTCCCCATTACCGATTTCCGCAATCTTTCTGAATTGGAGTTTGTCGATTTTTCCATCGGCAACTGGGAATGCAAATGCGGCCACCTTAAGGGGCTGCATCACCTGCG
>JAJYGR010000053.1 GCA_021790655.1 Acidobacteriota bacterium
CTAAAAATCCCTCCTGCACTTTTGGCTGCAAAGTTATCGTAATTCTGCAAAGCTGCCTACCTGCCGGGCTTCATCTAACTGTCACTCAGCGACCCCAGCAGATAACGCGCGTCTTGATCGGGGAGAGATTGAAACCGCAAAACTGCCAGACCTTTAGAAAATGCAGCCAGAAATTTTTTTCTTACCTGAAGAAGTGATTCTAAAGGCGAGGCCGCTGATGGCTGGAGTGTACCATCTGAGTGTTTTCTTTGATATGTAACAGTCACAGTGTCCTTTATAGCGTATTCTGGCAGCGATTTACCGGCAACGATGCTTCAGCCACCATTCAGCATGCAGCCGGTCCGTGGGCAGAGAACCGTGCAATGGCGACGTGGAAGGGCCATAAAAATCAGGGGTATACCTGCGCACCACAGCCCCCAGCTTTTCAATATTCAGATATGCGTTCTTGACCTGCATTGGATCGAACGTCCACTCCATGCAATCGATACCGCGTGTCAATGCATCTTCCCGTTGCGCAAATTTCAGATTGATGCCAATACCGCGATTTCGATATTCCGGCAGCACGGCCAGCATGTGCGAATGCAGGTACGGCTTGCCATCACGCAAGCCGGGTATCGCAAGGGCGTAACCAACAAGCTTTTCGGCATCCCAGGCGCCGATGATCTGGCCGCCAACCGCGCGCGCAACGACAAACATTCTGCGGGGAATCACATCCAGGTCTCGGAATTGCCACACTGACTGTTGCAATTCAACGCACTTTTCCAACCCATCGATAGTGTCGATTTTCCCGATCGCAATGGAATGATTTGCGATAGAAGAAGGCAGAAGGTTGCATCACGTATTCCGTCCCTTTCTCTCGCGCATCTTGGCGCGATTCCAAAGTTCTTCCAGTTCATCCGACGAGAGTCCTTCCAATGGCTTGTCCGGTTGGTTTGAAGCGACAGATTCTTCCATGGCGGCAAATCTCCTTCGAAATTTTGCATTGGCTCCGCGCAAAGCCAGCTCCGAGTGCAGGCCAAGCTTGCGCGACAGATTTACCAGTGTAAACAGGACGTCCCCCAGTTCCTCTTCCTGCGCGGCGTTCTGGTTCGCCAGGACAGCTTCGCGCAATTCGTTCAACTCTTCATCCAGCTTGTCGAAAACGGGAGCGGCAGTTTTCCAGTCAAAACCCACAGAGGAAGCCTTGCTTCCCAGTTTATTGGCTTCCATCAGCGCAGGAAGTGCACGCGGAATTGCATCGAGTAAGGAAGTGTCCTTCGCCCCAGTCCGGGCAACGCGTTCTTGTTTTTTGATCTCCTCCCAATTGGCAAGTACCTGGGCTGAGTTCTCAACTCCATTGCGGTTGGCGAACACGTGCGGATGTCGGCGGACCAATTTATCGTTAAGGTTTTCCATGACGTCTTCCAGGTGGAAATGTCCCGCCTCCTGCGCCATCTCGGCATAAAAAAGCACTTGCAGAAACAGATCGCCAAGCTCATCTTTCAATCCGTTCCAGTCCTTGCGCTCTATGGCATCCATAACTTCATACGTTTCTTCCAACGTGTAACGGCGGATGGAATCGAACGTCTGCTCGCGGTCCCAGGGGCAGCCGCCAGGCGCGCGCAACTTTGCCATAATGGCGACCGCGCGCGAAAATGCCTGTTCCAGCGACGTTGCTCCGCGCTGCGTGTCTTCCGGTGTAGTGGCTTTTAAGGAAGGATCCATTCTCACCATCTTAGCGGCAATCCTTCCACACTGCGTATACTGCGGCTGCGTGTCTTTTTCTTTTTCCATTTTCATTGTGACGGCGCTGATCGCTGGACTACTGCTTGGCAGTTTTCTGAACGTGTGCATCGTCCGCCTGCCGGCGCATGCCTCTATCGTTGCGCCGCCATCGCATTGCCAGGCCTGTGGCGCACCTATCCGTTCCTGGGACAATGTCCCGATATTGAGCTGGTTGCTACTGCGGGGCCGCTGTCGCGACTGTGGCGCGCGTATTTCCATCCAGTATCCCCTTGTGGAATTGGGGACTGCGTCTTTGTTCGTTGCGTGCGTTTTGCATTCAGGTGCAGCCTGGCAGACGATCATCGACGCTGCCGCATGTTTTCTTTTATTGGGATTGGCCGTCATGGACGCACAGACCATGCTGTTGCCGGACACTTTTACGCTTACCGGTGTGTTGCTAGCTTTGATGCTGAAGATTTTCGCGCCCGGTGTTTCCCATCGCGGGGTAGTAGCCTGGAAAACCTTTGAAGACGCCGTCATAGCTGCAGCCATGCTGCTGCTGGTCTGGTTTCTCTATCGTGTTGTGCGACACCGCGATGGCGTTGGGATGGGCGACGTAAAACTTTTGGCGATGATTGCAGCGTTTCTTGGACTGCCGCTGGCCCTGTTCGCCTATTTCATTGCTGTACTGTGCGCAGCGATCTTCGCGATTGTGCTGGTCGCAAGGCGCAAAGCGCGAGGACAAGATCGTATTGCGTTTGGAAGTTTTCTGGCAGCGGCAGGAATTCTGGCAATCTTCGCCGGCAGGCCGGTGCTGGCGTGGTATCTGGGCCTGTTTCATCGGTGAGATTGACGAGAGTCCTGGCTAAAAATTATGCATGCACTTGCCAGGGTGCACCATCATTTTCTCCGCTTTCCTCGCGTATTTTCCTTGCGGATTGGTCTTGGTATAGCGCTTGAACTGCGCCATAGCATCGCTGGTCATGTTTTGCTTGCACATGGCTTCACCAATCCCATAGAGCGCTGTGTCATTTTGCGGGTCGAACTTGAGCGCGTCCTCATACCGCGAATAGGCACCGCGATAGTTCCCATTTTTCATGTAGAAATCGGCGACATTCAGATCGTCCTGGATGCGGCCATCCTGCGTCTGATCGCGGGTAAAAGAATCCATTTTTTTGCTGGTGGGAGCGCTCTTCCCCAACCCGAGATCGGGCGGCGGCAAATGAGCGTCGCTGGAACTGTAGCCGGAAGGGTCGGCGGATTTGTTTTGCGAACTATTGGAAGACTGTCCACCACCTTGACTGCCATTCTGTTTCGCGGCAGCAGCAGATTGGTCCTCCGGAAACGGATTGTCTTGCGCTGGTGAGGCTTTGGCAGGTTTTGCTGTGCTTGACCTGGAATCTGCTGAACTACTTCCGGATTGCTGCGAACCGGACTTGGCGGCAGCCTCCGATTGCTGCATAGGGAACGCATTGTCGTCGGACGGATTTTTAGAACTATCGGATTTCGACGAGGACGCGGCAGTCTTGCCGGATGGCTGACCGGATCTAGACTGATTCTTAGCAGAGGACTTCTGGTTATCTGTGGAGGACGAACTGCTATCGGAATTTTGGCTACCCTGTTGACACCATGCTTCCACAGGATGCATTGCAAAAAATAACCACGCTAAAAATATGGGTGCGAGCCGACGTATTCTCATTGAGCGAGCCATAACTCTATTTTGAACGCATTTGAGCAAGATTGGGTAGCGCATTTGCACAACCTGGCCTATTGATCCGGCACTATTTGAATGAACCAATTTTTCCCCACCCTAGCCGCAAACAACGCGGCGAGGATGGGGCACCCAAATGCAATGCTTAAGGGCTGGATCAGTAACTTCCCTGTTTTGAGTGATAAGAAGAGACGCACTCGAAGAGGTATCGAGACTGCTATACTCCATGAGTTCTGTTCCGACTCCACTATGAGCCTTATCATCCGTTCTTCTTCGATTCATGCTGCTGGCTGCTATACCACCACGCCCATCACAAAAGGCACGCGCGTCGTGGAATATACCGGGCCCTTGATCGATAAGGACGAGGCCGACCTTCGCTACGAAAATAAACCTATCACCTATCTGTTTGCCATTGGGGACGGCGCGCAGGTCATCGATGGACACGGAACCGCCATGTTCATCAACCACTCCTGCGACGCGAACTGCGAGACTGAGGAGATTGACGGGCGCATTTGGATCACGGCGATCCGGGACATTGCTGCGGGAGAAGAGCTTTGCTACGACTATTGCCTTTACGATGGCGACGATGACGAGTGTCCTTGCACCTGTGGAGCGAAGAAGTGCCGCGGCACAATGTTTTCCCCGGAAGAACTGGCGCGCCGCAAGAAGCTTGCACAGAAGCGAGTTGGCAAGCCTGCAAAAGTTGGGCGGGAGAAGGTCGCGCGGAAGAAAACCGCGCCAATCAAGAATTACAAGGCCAAAGAGAAGAAAAAACCCGGTAACAGAAAAACGGCTGTCAAAAAGATACCCAGCCGGTCAAAGAAAAAGTCGACGAAGAAACCGGCAAAACGGCGGACCGGGTGAGGAAATTCCTGCTGGTTAGAACGATCCATTTGGCTTTGAGAAGCCGTGCTGCGAAGGCCTTTCTCCAGGCGCTACAATCATAGGGCAGGCTGAATCTCGCCACGCGCATCTAACATAATCTCAAACGACCCTATGGCATATCAGGTTTTGGCGCGGAAATACCGCCCGCAGCGCTTTTCAGACGTAATCGGACAAGACCATGTAACGCAGACGCTGCTGAACGCGCTGGCGCAGGAGCGCATTGCGCACGGTTATATTTTCAGCGGCCATCGTGGCATTGGCAAAACAACGATTGCCCGTATCCTAGCGATGGCGCTCGAATGCCGCACCGAGCAAGGTACAGCGGAACGCCCCACGCCCGAACCGTGCGGGGTCTGCGATGCGTGTACTGAGGTCCGCGCGGGTAGCGCAATGGACGTGATTGAAATTGACGCGGCAACCAATCGCGGCATCGATGAAATCCGTGAACTGCGCGAAGGCGCGCGCTACAGTCCGGCACGCGATCGATACAAAATTTACATCCTCGATGAAGCGCACCAGATTACCGACGCGGCCTTCAACGCGCTGCTGAAGACGCTGGAGGAGCCGCCGGCACACGTCATCTTTATGATGGCCACCACGCAACCTGAGGACATTCCGCAGACCATCCGCTCGCGCTGCCAGCATTTCAGTTTTCATGCCGTGCGTTTTCACGAGATCGTCGAACAGTTGCGCAGCATCGCTGGAAGCGAGGCCGTGGACGTCGATGAAGCGGCGCTGTCGCTGCTGGCCGAAGCCGGCGACGGCTCCATGCGCGATGCGCTTTCCATTATGGACCAGGCAATTGCCAGCGCTCCGCTGATCGACGGCAGGCATGTCCTTGAAGCGGTACAGATTCGCTCGCTGATGGGCAGCGTTTCCAATCAAATCTTCGAAAACATGCTGGAGGCCGTGCATGAACACAAGGCCGCGTCTATGCTGGAACAGGCAGCGCAACAGCTCGACGCCGGAAACAGCCCGCAACAGATTGCGCGCCAGATGGTGCGCTTTCTTCGCAACTGCCTGATGGCCCGACTGGCCGGGGCAAAGTCGGAATTGCTTCAGGTTTCCGATGAAGAGCGCGCTCGCGCGGAACGCATCGCCGCTGTTTTCTCAGAAGAAGACCTGACGCGTTTTTTGAATTCCATGCTGCGCACGTTCGACGATCTTGGCTACAGGCAGGAGCAGCGCTTCCATCTCGAACTGGGGTTGCTGAAGCTCGTACACATGCAGCGGCTACTGCCCTTCGAGGAGCTATTTCGGCAGCTATCCAGCGGGCCGGGAGCTTCCGGAACCGGCAACCAGCGATTCCGGAACCGGCAACCAGCGACCGGCAACTGTCAGCAAGGCTTCCCCACAAATTGCCGCTCCCAAAAAGGAGTTCGCACGGGGCGAGCCAGTCAGAGTGGATGTCTCGTCCAGCTATCCCGCTGCGACCAAAACACAAGACGCTCATCCGCTGGAAGGGATGTTTGCCCGTAGCACGAATCCGGCACACGCTTTATCCACGCAGCCTGCACCAGCACCGGTAGCGAAGCAACCTGCTGCACCAACACTGGATACACCGCATTCCAAATCGATAGCGCCAAATACCCTGCAAGCGACCGCCCCCCCGAGGTCCGACTCAGGGCCCCCGGCGATTTCGGAACAGACGATCGTCGTGCAAGACAGCGTAGCAGCCATACCGGTAGCCATCGCGATGGAAGCAACCATGCCACCAGGTGAGAGTGCCGTGGACGCCGATACATTGCGCACAGAAATTAGCGCCGCTATGGTACGGAGTGGGCACGAAACGCACAGAAATTAGCGCCGCTATGGTACGGAGTGGGCACGAAACGGCTGGCGCCCTGTTTGAAGCGGGAACATGGGAGTGGAATGGTAGTGAGCTTCGCATCCTGATCGGAGCGTCGAAAACCCTGCTGGCGTTGATTTATACCGCGCAGGCACAACAGATCGTTCGCGATAATTTTCGGAAAATTACAGGTTCCAGCCGGGCGGTGCGCGTCGAGCCGTGTGAGCCTGCCGTGGGGAATACGAGCAAGGCGCAGACCGAGCTAGCGCCTAAAGGCCAAGCGGATGCAAATGCTCGCCCCCAGGACCATCCGCTGATCCAACATGCACAGGAACTTTTTCACGCAGAGGTACGCAGCGTCGTTTCTCTGCGCGACTCTCGCTAATGCATACATTTAGCAGAAAGGACTTTCGATGGACTTCGACAAGATAAAAGAAATGATGGGGCAGGCGCAGCAGATGCAGCAACAAATGGAGCTGGTGATGGCCCAGACGCTGGTGGAAGGGTCCGCGGGCGGCGGCGCCATCACCGTTCAGATGAATGGAAAAAAGAATGTGCTTCAGGTGCATGTCGATCCGTCCGCGGCTGCCGTCGGCACAGGCACCGCAGACACCACGAGCGACCTGGAGATGTTGCAGGATTTGATCGCTGCCGCCGTCAACGACGCTTCCCGGCGCGTGGATGAAGCTCTGCAATCGAAGCTGTCTGGCATGTTTGGCGGCATGGAGTGGATGCGCATGCTGGGACGCTGATTTTCTTTCTTCTCTACTGTCTTCTGAATCTGTGACTCACCTGATTTGCAATGAAATTCGAGGAAATCCGTGTCCCGCTTCGCACAGCCATTGACGCAGTTGATCGATCAGTTATCGAAATTGCCCGGCATCGGGAGAAAGTCCGCCCAGCGTCTCGCCTTTTATATTTTGCGGGCCAGCGAACAGGATGCGCTCGCGCTGTCGGACGCCATCCGCGACCTGAAGGCGCAACTTTGCCTCTGCTCCATCTGTCACAACATCACCGACATCGATCCCTGCCAGTTTTGCTCGAACCCGGCGCGCAATCCGGCAATCTTGTGCGTTGTGGAGGAGCCATCCAACATCGCCAGCATAGAGAAGACGAAGCACTTCAACGGCGTGTACCACGTATTGCATGGCACACTTTCTCCGTTGAATGGCGTTGGCCCCGAGCAGCTTCGCATTCAGAGCCTGTTGCTGCGCGTGCGCAACGGCGCAATCCAGGAAGTGATTCTGGCTACCAACCCCACCGTGGAAGGCGAAGCAACGGCTGGCTACCTGGCGCAACAGCTCCACGGAACTTCGGCGCGCATCACAAGAATTGCAACTGGCATTCCTGCCGGGTCAGACATGGAATATGCGGATGAGGTAACGATGACCCGCGCCATGGAAGGCCGCAGGGAAATGTGATTCAGATCACTTTTCTAAAATTGAAAAATCGGCAATGTGTCTCTGAAACTCTTCCGAGGATGGACAGATTTGGCTGGTTATATTGCAGCTTGGACTACGAACGCAGGCGCGTCAATAAATCCTGAGGATGCACTGGTTTTGCCAGAATTTCAAATTCATGTCCTTGTGTTCTTGCCTTTTCCAATAAGTCTGCCGTGGCAGCCTGGCCAGAGAACAAAAGAATTTTACATGTAGGAAGCAGACCGCGAATTTGAATGGCTGCATCGATGCCATTCATGTCATTCATAATCACGTCGCTAATGATCATTTCAGGTTTTGTCAACTTAGCAAGTTCCACCGCAGACTCTCCACTGTATGCGGCTGTCGCTTCAAAACCATTTCGATTCAGGATGATAACTAAAGTGTCGGCAATCACGCGCTCGTCGTCAACCACCAGTATTTTTTGTTTCACAGAAGGCCTCTCTTGCAGCTTAAAGATATTTGGGAACTGCTCAAGATAGCATGGTTCAAGTGACACAAATTAAAGTTTAGCTGAAACCCAGCTTGCCGTCATTAATCCGATGTTTAGCTGTTTAGAGAATTCATTATTTAGACTCTATTACAAAATTACAAAGAAATTTGTGAATCATCCGGCGATGATCTTCTACCCTTGCGAGCGCCTGATATTCAGTGCGCTTTGTTAAGAGGCAAGCTGGAAAAATCCGCCACGGAGCGTGTCAACGACTTTGACCACCCTCACAATCGTGTGAGATTTGCTCGTATCGCCCAGGACGCTCTCCGCCTTGACGGCACCTCGTTTGTCAGCCACCGCCGTGTCCTCTGTCCATGCGCCATACACTCGATTGTTATAAGAGGCGATCCCGCTGTAGTCGCCCATAAAATCACCCGCAGAGACAAATGGCGTCTGACTCCAGGCATAATTTGTAAAACTTTTGCCACCATCGGTCGACCGCGCCAGCGTCACGCGAGTCTTGTGGTCCGCCGGGTCGCCCCGC
>JAJYGR010000319.1 GCA_021790655.1 Acidobacteriota bacterium
CGCAAGGGCAACTGGAGCAAGGTCACGTCGCTGCATCGAAATGATGCGCCGGACGACAGTTGTTGGTGCTCCGGGCCGGGCTGGTGGCTTTCAATGAATTAAATTGCACGCCATCGAGCCACTAAAAACCAGATTTGAAGGCAGAAGCATGCTTAAAATCTAGAAATATAGTGTCTCCTTTCATTTCATCCATGCCGTTTGGCTACGGCATATATCTCATCGTGCGTTTTCACGAACCCACTACTGGGCAATGACACTGGTGAACTTCGTGTTCTTCTTTTATCTGGTGCGCTCGGAGATCCTGCGGCGCCTGCGATAGAAAAAATAGCGTTAAAGCGTCCGTGGCGTGAGGCTCGCGAGATGCTGGCTACGCATGCTTCTTCATCTCTGACGCCAATTCTTCCGCGAACGATTCGGCATCGGATTCCTTGATGAAATCCTTTTTCACGGGCATCTTGTTCAAAATATTTTCCGCCTTGACAGATGCGGGCTTTAATCGTTCATCCTTCGGCTCTCCAATCAATAAATGAATACGAAAAGGCTCAGCACTGTCGTTCAAACTCGTGGCGCGACCAAGCCATCTGTTTGCCTTGTCCAATATGGACGCAGCCTCCACCATGTCAAAAGAAACTGGCTCATAGACATGCCATATCTCGTTCTTCCATGAACGCTGGAATTCATAGTCGTAATCTGGAGCAACAATTCGCTTGGGGTTCAGATGTGGAGTTACGAGAACCCGATCCAATGGGCCTCGGAAAACCCGCCAAACTTCATCGTCGGATCGTCCCGGTAGTTCCCCAGCGTCCAAATATTTTTCAACATAGCGTTTGTACAAGTCCTGTAGAGTTTGATCGAGATCTGAACTCAGCCCAACCCCAGCTTTAGAAAATTGGATGGAGCTGTCATCTCGGGGAAGAACCTTAGCAAGAATCTGTTCGATGTTCTGGTTCGGTTCAAACGGCAAAGAAGACGAATATTTGCTGCCTGCAGACCTGATGCTGTCCTGAATGTGCTGAGACAACTGCCGAAAGCCGACGCCGTCGATTTTGCAGAATGTCTCACTAATACGACCGTATTTGGTCGTGCATATCGCATTGAGATATTCGGCCTCTGCGGAAAATACAGCTACGCCGATATTGAGAAACTCCTGCGTAACTGGGTCGTGAATATAACGCAAAACGCTGAAACTGTATGGGACGCTCATGCTAAGAACCTCCGAATCTCTTCGTCAAAATCCGAGGCGTGATCCCGAATCGAGCGAATGTGCTGCGAAATCATTGGCACCGTATCATTGTTCCACTCTTGGGGCACGTCCGTCATTATCGATTCAAGCAGCGTATCCGACAGGGTACTTAAGTTTTGGATAAAACCATCCAGATCAATGGGTTTCGATTTCAATTTTCGGTAAAAGACGTGCTCTTGCAAATACGCCTCCCGTTCGAGCTTCCAAGGCGTGGTGGAAGGAAAGATGGTTCGGAGAAATGAAAATGCCATCTCGTGATCAAAGATCAAGATGCTGTTCCCATTGACAAACAAGTTCGGATTATCGAAGCGACGATCTGGATTTTGTACAAGTGCATCAAACGCAAAGATATCGACAGCGGTTTGCCAGATTGCGTCGGGTATGTGCTTATCTACCGGCCAAACGCTGTATCCACTCACTAACTTGGTTCCAAAATTCAAGCCGATGCTGCCGAGGATGCAAGTTTTATTGGAAGGCTCGATTCCAGAAATTAGTTCTGCCAGATTTTTCTCAATGCGAATTAAGGCCGGTTGTGGCGAGGCAATGCTGAAATGTTCGGCTAGCTTTGCCGCCAGTAGCTCGCATAATAGCCCTGATTCCTGAGCGTCGATTCCACCCCTCAGCTTGACAACATATTCTCCTGCGTCTGCACCAGACGAATCTTCGCAAGCAAAAATTGCCGGTTTCGTTTTGCCGCTGTCCATAAAACGTGCGAACCGTACGGCAGTCAAAATAGCGGCCATCAATTACTCCGGAAGATGTGGTCGTAACACGATAAAACTTTTGGATCGAAGTATATAACGGTTCATCGCTGATCGGCTTCAGTTCCACGAATGTAGCGTAAAACTGCTGGCGGCCTCGCACCGGCTACAATAGGAAGTTCGCCATGGCCACTATTCCTGAACTGATCCAGATCGACGTTGCGCCGAAGCGGCCTCAGCCGAAGCCGGACTGGTTGAAGGCGCGCGCGCCCATGGGCGAGACATTCCATGACTTGAAGAAGCTGGCGCGCAGCCTGAATCTGAACACTGTCTGCGAGTCGGCGCACTGCCCCAATATTGGCGAATGCTGGAACCACAAGACAGCGACCTTCATGATGCTGGGCAACCTGTGTACGCGGCGCTGCGGGTTCTGCGCTGTGCCCAAGGGCCGTCCGGAGCCGATCGATTTCGACGAGCCTCGCCGCGTGGCCGAAGCTGTAGCTGCGTTGGGACTGAAACATGCCGTCATCACCAGCGTGAACCGCGACGACGATATTAACGGAGGCGCGCGCGCCTTCGCCATGGTGATTGAAGAGATTCGCCAGCAGGCCCCCGGTTGCCGAGTGGAAGTGCTGGTTCCCGACTTTCAGGGTAAGGAAGAAGCGGTCCGCATCGTCGTCGATGCTGCGCCGGAAGTGCTGAACCACAATACGGAAAGCGTGCCGCGCCTCTATCGCGTGGTGCGCTCCGGCGCTCGGTATGAGCGCACGCTGCGCCTGCTGGAATATGCCAAGGAAGTCAATCCGAAGCAGATCACCAAGTCGGGTGTGATGGTCGGGTTGGGCGAGGAGATGGACGAACTGCTCAACGTTTATCGCGATCTGACGAATGTTGGGACGGACATTCTGACCATCGGACAATATCTGCGGCCGTCCAAAGACCATCTGCCTATGGCGAGAATTTATACGCCGCAGGAGTTTGCCTGGATGAAAGAAGAGGCGCTCAAGATGGGTTTCCGGCATGTCGAGTCCGGGCCGCTGGTGCGTTCTTCTTATCATGCGCATGAACAGGCTGCGTCGACGGGATTAAAAGTTCTGGCGTAGTTGGATTTTTTCGTCCCACCCCGCTTATTCCCAGAGCAAACTCGGAAGCCGACGTCGTTTCAGGGGACGAATTTACGCATTGGCTGACGCCGCTCAATGCGCAGCAGCCAGCCCAGCATCATAAATAAGACAAACAGCACACTTCCCACTTCGAAGGCATCCCACCACCAGACGGAGGAATTGACATCCAGCAGTCCACTATAGTCGAGGATGATAAAAGCAATCGTACCCAGCAGCGCCGCGACCAAAGGGACCACGCGTCCGTGAATCTGAAGATGCCCTCGACAGGATGGGCAGCGGAAGAACCCGCGCCATCCCGCGTCGAAGAACGACCGAGAAAGACTGAGCGGAATTGTACAAACTGGACAGGTATTCATCGTGGCCCAATCGGGAGACGGATCGATTTATATATCATACTTTCATGCTGATACGGATGCTGCCCGCCTGCCTTTAGATGCAAACCGTAAGAAGTTGACCGCCGGGATATAAACAGAGTAGCCGCCGGTTGGTTACAATATCGTTTTGCAAGCGAGGAACACTGAATCATGTCTGGATCAATGATGGCCGGTATTCCGGCCCTGAAAGAAACATATCATCAGCTGAAGACCCGTATGGATAAAGCTGTTGAAGACTTTCGCGCCAACCTTTCTTCCATCCGTACTGGCCGGGCATCAGTACACATGCTGGACCAGGTAAAGATATTGGCGTATGGGACGGAGATGCCCCTGAATCAGGTAGGCCAGGTGAGTGCTCCGGAGCCGCAGTTGTTGCTGGTGCAACCCTATGACCCGACTCTGATTGTCGAGATCGAAAAAGCGCTGCGCGCTTCAACGCTGGGGTTCAATCCCCAGAACGACGGCAAAGTGGTACGTATCCCGGTGCCGCCGATGACGGAAGAGCGCCGCAAAGAAGTCGTCAAATACCTCAGCAAAATACTGGAGGAGCATCGCACCGGCATTCGCAACATTCGCCGCGATGGCAACGATCTGGTAAAAAAGGCCACCAAGGACAAGAAGATTTCCGAGGACGATGAGAAGCGTTCGCTCGAAGAAATGCAGAAGTTGACCGATGAAGAGATCAAGCGTATGGAAGAGTTGTGCAAGGCGAAGGAAAAAGAAGTGATGCAGGTTTGAGAAATTTCTCTTGCCGAGAAATTTATTCCTGCAAAGGCCGCTACACAGCGGCCTTTGAATTTTAAGATTTATCCGGTCCCATTGTTTCCCAGTCGCCGGGAACCTAGAATGCAAATATGAACTCCTTGAAGATTGTACGCGCGACTTGTTCGCTGGATTGCCCGGATACGTGCAGTCTGCACATTTCGGTCGACAGCGAAGGCCGCGCCACAAAAATTCAAGGAGATCCCGATCATCCCGTCACGCGCGGATTTCTTTGCGGCAAGGTGGCGAAGTATTTGGATGTTGTCTACTCGCCGGATCGCCTGCTTCATCCCATGCGGCGCAAAGCTGGCGTACCCAAAGACCCGATTCCAGCGGGCAAGCACGATGAGGTCTTTGAGCGCATCTCCTGGGATGAGGCTCTGGACACCATTGCAACGCAATTGCAGACCATTTCGAAGCAGTATGGGCCGGAGTCGATCCTGCCCTATTCTTACGCTGGCAATATGGCCGTGCTGGGTTACGGTTCGATGGATAGGCGCTTCTTTTTCCGCGCGGGCGCTTCGCAACTGGATCGGACGATCTGCGCCACAGCGGGCGGCGAAGCGCTGCTTTCGGTATATGGCATCAAGCTCGGTACGGACACAGAGCATTTTCGCCATTCTCGCACGATCATTGCCTGGGGAGCGAACATCCACGGCAACAACATCCATCTGTGGCCGTTCGTGGAAGAGGCGCGTCGCAACGGCGCGCGGCTCATCGTGATCGACCCATACAAAACGCGCACCGCCAGCGCCTCAGACTGGCACTTGCCGATTTTGCCGGGGACCGACACCGCGCTTGCGCTGGGTATGATGCACGTTCTGATCGCGGAAAATCTATACGACGCCGATTACGTGGCGCGATTTACGCATGGCTTTGAGCAGTTGCGCGAGCGCGTCGCAGGGTACCCGCCGCAGCGTGTCGCGGAATGCACCGGCCTGCCCGTCGAAGACATTTTGCAACTGACGCGCGAGTATGCAACAGCCACACCGGCGGTGATTCGCATGAACTATGGCGTGCAGCGTTCGCAGAATGGCGGAACGGCTGCCCGCGCCATCGCCATGCTCCCCTGTCTGACTGGCGCGTGGAAACATCTCGGCGGAGGTTTGCAGCTTTCCACCAGCGGAGCGTTTCCGTTCAACCGGCAGGCGCTGGAGCGGCCCGATCTCGCGGCATCGAGTCCAATAGGCCGACCAGGTCGCGTGGTGAATATGAGCCGCCTGGGCCACGCGCTTACCGAGTTGAGTGGCCCTCCGGTGCAGGCCATGTTCGTCTACAACTCAAACCCGGCGGCGATTGCGCCCAACCAGAACACGGTATTGCGCGGCATGAAGCGCAAGGACCTTTTTACCGTGGTGCATGAGCAGTTTTTTACCGACACCACGGACTATGCGGACATTGTGTTGCCCGCGACAACATTTTTTGAGCACAAAGACTTTCAAGGCGCATACGGGCATTACCACGTGCAACTGTCGCAGCAGGCGATTGCGCCCCAGGGCGGCGCGCGCTCGAACGTCTGGCTGTTCCGCCAACTGGCCGCAAGGATGGGGTTCACCGAGCCATGTTTCCAGGACACGGAAGACGCCATGATCGAGCAGGCGCTGGCGGTGGATGCAATAGATTCTCCGTGGCTTCACGGCATCACACGCGAGCAACTGGAATTGGACCACTCCATTCGGCTGAAATTTCCGCAGGAGGTAAACGGCGGACACTTTCAACCATTTACTTCCGAGGAGTGGTTTCGCGCGCCTTCCGGCAAGGCGGAATTTTATTCGGAAACTCTTGCCGCGCAGGGACTCGATCCGCTTCCCAACTACGTGCAGGCCACGGAATCGCGCCATGCGCCGCTGGCCCGCAGGTTCCCGCTGGAATTGCTGGCGCGCAAAGCCGATAACTTTATGAACTCCACATTTGCCAGCCAGCCCGGTCATCGCGCCATGGAAGCGAAATTTTCTGGCCTGCTGGAAATGCATCCCACAGACGCGCAGGCCCGAGAAATCGTTAGCGGAGACCTGGTGGAGGTTTTCAATGAGCGGGGAAAAATCCTGTTGCAGGCAAAAGTGAATGGCAGTGTCCCTGCCGGAGTTGCCGCTTCCCGTTTAGGATGGAACAAGCTCTCCTGCGATGGACAAGGGGTCAACACTCTTACGAGTGAAACACTCACGGATATCGGTGGCGGCCCGACATTTTATTCCACGCTGGTGGATGTGCGTAAGGTTGGCACGACGAAAATCACCACGGAGTGAATGGATGCCGGATGCAGCGGTCGCCACGGCGACTCAATGTGCAGGTTGCGGAGGGTGGAACGAAACAGTGGTGGATGAGTCCGGCGGAAGCCGCCAGAGCTATGTCGAAGATTGCCAGGTATGTTGCAAGCCGAATGTGTTGAATATCTGCTGGGACAGCGCAGCAGAAGAATTTGTCATCGAGGCCCAGTTGGAAAGCTAGCTGGCCAGAAGGCGTTTGGGAGTCCGGGGCGCAGTTGCACAGCGTTCCCACAACAAAAAATGATCCAGGGTGGAAGCGTGGGCGCTAGGACGCAAGGTCTCTGTCCCGTATAATCGTGTTTTCCTTTGGAATTGATTTTTGGCAGTGAGGGTGTGCATATTTTTCCCGCGATTGTAGGGGACTTCCGTGTCCCAAACCAACCTACCACGAGCACGCGTCTATGGACCCGTCGGGCTGCTCAAGTCCTTGCGCTGGCGCTGTTTTTCAGCGTTGCAGGCAGCGTCTGGGCGCAGTCCCTGCAGTCCATTGCTCCGGCCAACACCGCCCCGGCGACGCAGTCGAACGTCATCAGTGAAATTCGTGTCATCGGCAATCGGCGGATTCCCAAAGAGACCATCCTGGCCCGGATGTTCTCGCATATTGGGGACACCTACGATCCGCAGACCGTGGAACGCGACTTTAATTCCTTGTGGAACACTGGATATTTTGAGAACGTCCAGATCGATCGCGAGAACACGGCCAAGGGTGTCATTCTGACGGTCATCGTCCGCGAGCGACCTACCATCCGCGAAATCAATTACAAGGGCCTCAATTCGGTCTCGCAGTCCGATGTGCTGGAGCGCTTCAAGAAAGCCAAGGTGCCTCTGTCGGTTGAGAGTCAGTATGACCCCACCAAGATCAAGCTGGCGGAGACAGTGCTCAAGGAGCTACTGGCGGAGCATGGCCATCAGTTCGCGACCATCCATACCATTGTGAAGACGATTCCACCCGCGTCCGTCTCCGTAAATTTCATGATCAAGGAAGGTCCGACGGTCAAGGTGGGCCATATCCGCTTTGAGGGGAACAAGCACGTTTCCAGCCGCGCGCTGCGCGCCTCCATGAAGAACTTAAGGCCGATTGGGATACCCCATTCGTTCCTGTTCGAGAACCTGTTTGCCCGCACGTACGACGAAAGTAAATTGGAAGAAGATTCCGAGCGTGTTCGCCAGGCCTACAGAAATCGCGGGTATTTCAAGGCCAGCGTAGCAGAGCCGCTGACACACATCCGCAACCAGGGCGGGATTTCCATCTTTACTCTGCGACCCCGTAAAGGCAAGGTGATCGACATCACTATGCCGGTCGATGAGGGCCAGGAATATCATCTTGGCTCCATCACATTTACCGGAAATAAACGAGTCACCAATGTGAAAGCATTGCGTGCTCTGTTCAAGATCAAAGACGGCCAGCTCTTCGACGCCCAGTTGATCGCCAAAGGCCTGGAGAACATGCGGAAGGCCTATGGCCAGCTCGGATATATCAACTTCACCGCCGTGCCAACGCCGCGCGTCGATGAAGCGAAAAAACTGGTGTATCTGAATATCGACATCGACGAAGGCAAGCCGTACTACGTCTCAAGGATTGAATTCCGCGGCAACACCACCACGCGCGATGGCGTCATTCGGCGCGAACTGCTTCTCGAAGAGGGCCAGGTCTACAACAGCCATCTATGGGAACTGAGCCTCCTGCGTTTGAACCAGTTGAGCTACTTCAATCCGCTCAAGGTCGATCAGGATTCAGAGACGCAGCAGGATGCCGACAACGGCACGGTCAAGCTGCTGTTGAACGTGAAGGAAAAGGGCAAGAACTCCATCGGGCTGAATGGCGGATTCAGCGGTCTGTCCGGTGCCTTCCTCGGCGCGAACTATCAGACCAACAACTTTCTCGGATTGGGAGAGACACTAACACTACAGGCCGCATTGGGCGACTTGCAACGCAACCTGACCTTCGGCTTTACGGTCCCGTATGTCAACAATCGGCCGTTGAGCCTGGGTTTC